>JBEDNI010000074.1:0-8219 GCA_041170685.1 Bacteroidota bacterium
GGTCACGGTAAGGCGGCCCAGGTTGTGTCCGGCTTTCAGCAGGCCTTGCTCAGGGAAGCGAGTGGAATCCAGCTTCATGGCAGAAACGCGGAGTTCTTCGGTAAGGGCGGAGTATTCGCGGTAATCTCCTTCATTGGCTGTAACCAGATATTCTTTTCCGCCAATGCTGTAGGTCTGAATAGCGTCAGGAGAATAGAACGCCTTTACCGGCCATGCTCCCATCACAATCTGAGAGCCCTGATCGTTCACATCGGTGCTGTTTTCAGGCAGACTGAAATCTTTGCTGCCAAGTGCTACCAGCGTATCGATGCGATTGGTTTGCAGGTTGATGATAGCCATTGCATTATTCTCTTGTAAAGTAACATAAGCAGTGCGGCTGTCTGTCGAGAAACTGATGTATTCAGGCTCCATATCCTGGCTGAAGGTGTTTCCTACTCCATAGGCGCGGATACCGGATTGTTTCAGGGCGGTGGCATTGGCATTGAAACGTTTGAAATCAACAGTGGTTACCTTGCTTTGATCAACGCTGTTCAATCCTGCGCTGATATCGACGATTGACACGCTGCCTTCTGCATCCTGGCTGTAGTCTGCTTCGGGCTGTGCTTCATTGGCGGTAAGGATTTTTTTACCATCAGGGCTGAAGGTAACCATATCGGGCAATACGCCAACCGTCACAGTTTTCTTGAGGTTGCAGCCGGTATCGAGCAGCAGCAGTTTACCATCGGCACTGATGGTGGCGGATGGACAGGCCACTGCTACTATGCCGTTGTTGATGGCCACGCTGGTCAGTTCTCCGTATGGGGTGGCATCAAACACCTTGATTTCTTTGGGGTTGGAAGGATCTTTCAGTTCTACCATGTGAACGGTATTTTTCAGGGAGTTCACCACATACAAGCGTTTGCTGCCTGGATCATAGGCACTGATTTCGGCGCTGTTGCCTGTTCCGGCAACGCTGTAACGACCGGCAAACTTGAGGGCAATGTTCTTTACGGGTTTAATCACGGGCTGGTCATTGTCAATGATAAAGACAGTCTGGTCTTTGGTGCTACCGGTTACTCCGTTGTTGACGATGCTAAGGCGAAGTGCGAAATTTTCGTCGGCTTCTGCTTTGCTGTCTTTCACCAGTGCGAATCCATATTTAAGGTCGCCTGCAAAGTTTGCGGGGATGGTATAAATACTATCTTTCCACACAAAATCTGAGTCGTTTTGTGCAGTTCCAAATTTACTCACCAGGGCCACTTTTGCCTGAATGGTTTTGCTGTTTGGGGTAGATGTGCGAATCGTAAAGAAAACGCTGTCTGCGGATTCATTTACGTACTGTACTGCGGCGGTAAATACCACGGTGGGGATGCTGGGCAATACGCTGCTTCCGGGTGTGGCGAAAATGTCGGTTATGCCGTTCCATGTGGCCACTTTGGTACCCGAAATCTGCCAGTTTGAGGCATCATTGTTCTCCAGGCGATAATCAATGATTTCCAGTGAAGGACCGCCGCCGTCGGGTGTAGGAGGTCCTAAAGTCCAGGGTGCGGCATCGTCGTAGTTTACAGAATCGATGGTTTTGCCCAATGTATTGCGTATGAAAAGGGGTTCACCACCGTTGGAAAGGGCATCTGTATATTGGCCAAAAGGTTTGCCATAGAAACGTTTGCAGGCGTTGCTGTCCATGCCCATCAGGTAAAAGGCACCGGGGTTGAGGGTGACTTCCGGTAGGCGGGTTATTCCACCATTGTGGAAAGTTAAACCACCCAATGCTGCTGCTGTATTCCCTTTGTTCACGATTTCAACGAAGTCAAGGGTATCAGGATCATTGCTGGGTGAATTGTACATGATTTCGGTGATAGCCAGATAGGGTGTTGTATTATTGTAAACAACCGTAAAGCTATAATCTGCAGCCATGGGGTTTCCGGCGGTATCTCTGATGTTGCTTTTGGCAGTGATGGTGTAGTATTTTCCTACGGAGAGCGCCGGAGAGAATGAAAGGGTAACGGTATCGGCACCGGGACTGCTGCTGCGCAGGGCTGAGCTGAGGGTAGCCGAGGGAGAGATGGAATAATTGGTGATAGAATCGGCGCTGTTGCCCAGCATTTCATTGAAAGCGATTTTAACGGTGCTGAGATTTTCGATGGAGGTTTTGCTTACGAAAGGCGCGGTTTTATCAATATTGGAGCCGGTGAGTTTAAAATCATCGATGGCAGCCCAGTCGCCATTACCATCCTGCAATGCATAGATGCGAAGGCGCACAAAAGATTTACCGGCTGGAACCGAAATGGATACTTTGGTCCAAGCTTTCGAATCTTTGGAAAATTCCACCAGATTGGCACGATTCCATGTTTTGAGGGTGTCATATTCTACAATGTATCCAATGGTGTCCGGGCTATCAAAAGCATTGGTAAAGTAATAGAATTCGATGTCTGTGGTGGTGTATTTGCTAATGTCAACGGCCTCAAAATCCATGTAGTGGCGTGGGGCGGAAACAGTAACGGGATTATTTAAATCGCGCATACCCCAAAGTTTGGTGCCGGTGCGAGCTGTAATTTTAAGGTCAGTTCCTGCGGTTAGCCCAATTTCACTGGTGTCGGCCCATTGGTCAAACAGAGAAATAAAGTTGTATCTGGCATAGTTGGTGGTGAATTTCCAATTGTCTGAGCCGGATTTTTCAAACCCCTGGAATTTTTGTGAAAAAAGAAAATTGGCCCCCAGTAAGCCAATTGTCAATATTGTAATTTTTTTCATATTGAGGCGAAATTCTTATGAATTTGTTTTTTTATGAATAACAGAGTATTATAGATATATTATCTGGTATTGAGGAGTGTTTATCATTCAATAACAATGACAAACAGCACGTATTTAAGGATTGAAAGCTGTGTGAAATTAAACAGCCTCTGTGTTGCCGAAAATTCCGGTAACAGGGGTAAGATCGGGGTAGTTGTTTTGGGTTAATTTGTAGGACCCTGCTTTATCCATCATCCATCGTATAATGGTTGCATTGTCATGAAAAAGCGGCTTGTTTGGCAGCACTTCATTGAAATACCATCGGTGTATGCTTACTCCGGTCCTGGTCGTAAGATTTTCGAGAACCGGGACATTCCATTCTTGCAGTGCAGCGGCATTGCACCACTGTTCATATTGCCCGTGTATGGGCATCACCATCACCCGTTTGCCCAGATATAGCGCCTCTGCCGGGGTTTCAAAGCCACCCCCTGTTATAATACCGTGGCAGTCAATCAAACTTTGGGTGAACATCTCATTGTCAATGGGGTAAAACGTAATGTTATCCAGCTGTTTAATGGTTTTGGTTTCACGGGTAAATACCTGAAAGTGAATGTAGGTTAGGGATTTGAGGTAGGTGGCAATTTCATTTCCCGGGTATTGGGGTAAGTAAACGGTCACATAACCGCGGTCGGTAGGGTTTGCATTCACAACGGCAGATTTGATGATAGGTGTGTTGATATTATCATCGTACTGTTTAAAATGCAATCCCAGATTGATACTGCCTGTACAGTAGTTTTTCAGTACCCATTCTCCCAGGCTATCCTTTTTCAAAGGCCTCGGCACCAGTGGGCTTCTGAAACTGGCCTGATGTCCAAAATGCACCGATGGAAGGCGCTTGAGTTTACAGGCAATGGAGGTCACACTTTCAAAATCGTTCAATATCAAATCATACTGGTGCAGCGGCAGTTTCATTGCATCTTTAACCAGCATGGTGGGCCTGAGTTTTTTGGCAATCTTCCAGTAATCCAGCCCCCCTTTTTTATTGTATTCCAGGCTTAGGCCTTTGCTGCGGTATACGATGGGTAATCCCTGACCAAGCTGGGCATTGGTGCCGCTTAAGAAAATATCTACCTCACCGTATTGTTTCAGATAGGGTAAAATTTCTAAGGCCCGGGCAATATGTCCGTTACCGGTGGCCTGAACAGCGTAGAAAATTCTCATTTCACCAAAGATTGTATGACCAGTTCTACAGGGTTGTTAACCACATCCGGGAATGGATGTTTTTTGGTAAGTTCAAATACCGTGGCATGCGCGGTTTTTGCTTCGGCATACTGGTAGATATTCCAGTCTCCATTTTCGTATTCCAGGGCTGTCAGATTCTCTATCCAGTCACCGCTGTTCAGGTAGCGGATTTTACCGTTTTCCGTTTCTATGATTCTATCCTGTGGCTGATGAATGTGTCCGCAGATTACATAATCATATTGTTTTTCTATCCCCAGGTCTGCGGCACAAGTTTCAAAATCTCCAATCCAGCGAACAGCCCTTTTTACGGATGCTTTCACTTTTTTACTGAAGCTCATTTTTTCGCGTCCCAGGGTTTTCAACACAAAATTGATGAGGCGATTTAGCAGTATCAGTAAATCATACCCCTTACCACCCAGTTTTGCCAGCCATTTGGCGGCTCCATTGGTGCTGGCATCAAATACGTCACCGTGAAATATCCAGGCTTTTTTACCGTCAATATCCAACACAAGTTTATCATCCAGATAAAAATTCCCCATATTAAATCCTGAGTACCTTCTCAGCATTTCATCGTGGTTTCCGGTGATATAGTAAACTTTAGTGCCCTTGCTGATAAAGGAAGTAATTTCCTTAATTACCTGCATGTGGGTGGCAGGGAAATACCGTTTGCTGAAAGCCCAACCGTCAATGATATCGCCATTAAGCACCAATATTTCCGGTTGTATGGATTTTAGGTATTGTACAAGTTCTGTGGCATGGCAGCCATACGTGCCTAAATGTACATCGCTGATGATAACGGCCTGAAGTTTGCGAACCTGCATAAACAAAGTTGATTGTAGAGCGTTTTCAAATAATGACTGAGGTGTTTTATTTGTGTTATTTTAAAATGAATTGTTTTAATATTGAGCAAAAAAAATGGCAGCTATTAAAGCTGCCATTTAATTGAGATTGGTTGAGATTAGTTAAAGGTGTAACGCAATCCGAATTGCATTTGCCAAACATCGTTCAGGCCTGCACTCTGAGAAGTAACAGTATTGATGAGCTGGTTGCCTTTGTCTCTGTTTAAAGAGTAGATTGGGTTATTGTTTGCATCTTTACCTTCATATTTGAGTAAAGCAGCATAATTAACCTGATCGCTCACGCCCCAGGCAGAGTTTAGCAGATTTCCTACGTTGTAGATATCCAGGCGAAGCTGAAGTGCATGTTTGCCCGGTTTTTTCAGGCGGATTTCCTGAATAACCGATAGGTCAAAAGTGGTGAGCCAGGGCATCAACACACCATTGCGCTGAGCATATTTGCCTTTGTTGGCGCTGAGATAAGCATCACTGTTTAGCAATGCATTGAAGGCATCTTTTTGCTCTTGCACAGTTGCAGTGTCTTTGTTCACAACGGTTTGTTTCCAGTTCACTTCATCAGCCGAGTTAGGTATGTAAATAAGATCGTTGTTGGCCAGTTGATCGCCGTTCATGTCGTTGGAATAGAACATGCTGTAGCGGCCCTGGTTACCTGACTGCATAAACAGACTGATGGTGGTGGGGAAGTTTTTAACCGGAGTTTTGTAGGTGATGGCACCAATAATTCTGTGACGCTGATCGTTATCAGAGAAGGCAAGATCAGGCAGGTTGTTGCCGTTAACGCTTCTGTTGTCGCGCCAGCTGCTGTAGGCAATAGAACCCCCTGTGATGAGGTCTTTGGTTTCGGAGAAGTTATAAGCCAACATAAAGCCGAAGCCGTTTACAGCAGGTTTCTCAATTTTAACGGTAGCTGAATAGTTATATCCTTTGTTGGTGTTCGTCAGCAAAATAGCATCAGTAACGTTATCATATACACGGTTTGGGTTGTTTGAATAACCAAAATAGGGGCGAGTATCAGGTCCATTGAACTTGCCAATGGGGTTTTCCTGATTCACGTTCACGTACATAATGTTGTTGATGGTTTTGTTGTACATGAACTCGAAAGTACCAATAAGACCCAAGGGAAGTTTAGCGTCTACGCCGATATCTGACCTCCAAATCTGAGGAAACTTGAAGTTAGGGTCTGTGAGTGCTAGGTTAAACGATGACGGTGTAGTTGGGTTGGCAGGTATAAATGCCTCAACATCGCTATTGAAGGAAGAAACTCCATTCTGGCTTGGTATTTGGTTGATGCGAACATTGTCATAACGCATAGAACCGGTGGTAACGCCATTATTGCTGAGCTGATTGCTAATCCATACGAAAGCCGGACGTCCTGCAAACAAACCTGAGCCACCACGCACCTGAATGTCGCGATTCCCTTTGGCATTGAGGTTGAATCCTACTCGTGGAGATACAAGGGGTTTTCCTTTGGGCAGGGCTTTGGTAGAATAAGTGGTACGGTTTCCGTCGGGTCCGATAAACTTCATGGTGTCAACTCTTTTGTTCCAATACTCGCTTTCAGAAGCGTAACTGGGCATGTCTATGCGCACACCACCCGTGATTTTAAGGCGAGATGAAGCATTGAACTGATCCTGTATATAAGCTCCTAACTGCGTAACCACAGGAGATGCGGTGGGTAGGGCACCACCTTCAACAGCGCTGTAGGTAAGCGCATATCGTTTCAGCTGTACTGAGGTATCGCCGTTGGCGCTTTTGTAAAAGTCGCTCAGTGAATTGTATATGTACTGACCGTAGTAGGTAGGTGTGAAGGTGTTTTCAAATGCAAAACGCTCGTAGTTGAAACCGGCATTCACGGTGTGTCTTCCCTTGTAGTAGGTTAAGTTTTCCTGCACTTGCCATGTGTTGGTGTTGAGTACGTTGTTTGGGGTAAATGGCTCGTAGCCGAAAGATGTGTAAGTTAAGCCACCTTCCATGATGTCAACCAACGGGAAAATACCGCCACCGCTGCTGCGGAAATCGCGGTTGGCAGTGTAGCCCACCTGGAATGATGAGAATAAGCGCTTACTGATATTTGAATTCAGTTCAGCAATTACCGAACGGAGGTTATTATTAATAATGTAATTGTTGTTAGAGAAATTCAGTGCATTGATGGTTCCGTTTCTTCCGCCGGAGAAAGTGCCAGAGTTTGAAGCCAATACATCTCTTCTTGACACAAGGGAATTGTAACGCAGTGATGCTTTATGCTTGTTGCTGATGTTCCAGTCGAATTTTAACAGATACTTGAAACTGTAGGTTTCGCGCTTGTAGCCATCATACTCACCGGCTTCGTAACCGAATTTGTCTTTCAGGAATGTGCGCAATGAATCGAGTGCAGAAGCCCTAACCCGGGTAACGTTTGCGGTACCATTGGGTTCGCCCCTGTTTGCCTTGTATTGAGTGCCCGGATCAAAGCGTTTTTCTTCTTCAGCATTGGCAAAGAAAAACAGTTTGTTTTTAATGAGGGGACCGCCGAACCTAAAGCCCATCTGACGTACATTGTATTCATCGGCAGTAACTTCAATGTCTCCGGCTTTTTTACCAACCATATTGTTGTTTCTGCTGTTTACGAAGGCACTTCCTTCGAAGTTGTTTGTACCTGAACGGGTAACTGCATTGATCCCTGCGCCGGTAAAGCCGCCCAAACGAGCGTCGTAGGGTGCAAGGTTCACCTGGATTTCCTGAATGGCATCCAACGAAATAGGGGTTGAAGCTGTTTGACCGGCAGGTGCTGAAGCCAGACCAAATGAGTTATTAAAAATAGAACCGTCGATGGTTAGGTTGTTGAAGCGTGAATCCTGACCCGCAAAAGAAACACCGTTGCCGGTGGTAGATGCAACAGAACTAGATCTGCTTTGGGGGGTCATTCTCAAAAAGTCGTTCAAGTTACGACTCAGGGTAGGCAATGTGTTGATTGCTTCCTGGTTGATGTTGGTGTTTGCACCCGTGTTTTGAGAGTTAAGGATTTTAGAACGCTGCACTGAGATGTTTACGGTAGACATAGCACTTTCTTTGGAAAGCGCAATCAGGTCCAGTACAAAATCCTGTCCCAAGGTCGTGTAAATATCTTTCACTGTGATGGATTTGTAGTCGCCGTACTCCACGTCAATTACATAGGGACCGCCGATTCTCACTGCAGGGATGTGATAAGTACCCGCAGAGGTAGAAGATGCAGTGAAAACGGTGCCGCTGGGTTCGTGGACTGCTTTAACGGTAGCGCCATTGAGTGGATTGCCGTTACCATCCTTTACGGTTCCTGTGAAACCGGCATTGGTTACCTGTGCATTTGTTCTGCCCGCAATTAAGAGGGAGACAAACAGGCAAGATTTGATAAAAAAGTTTTTCATGGTGTTTGAATTGCGGGCAAAAAAC
>JBEDNI010000075.1:0-8138 GCA_041170685.1 Bacteroidota bacterium
GGGCTGTCGATCAAGGCGTATTCGTTCTTCAACCGGCCGGAAGTCATGAGCGCCTCGGTCTTCGTCGTGCTGGCCGTGGTCTTCCTCGGTGCGGGCGGCCTGATCTTCGATGCTGCACTCGCGGGGGCCAAGTGGTACACCGCGGTGGCCGAGCGGTTCCTGGCCACCCACCGCGTCGACCTCCGCCACCACCGCCACCCAAAGATACTTGCGTAAAAGATACCACTGTTTTCATAGGTCAGGGTGTGGCAATTACCTTAAACCGTTGTGATTATTTCCGCATGTGCAGAAAAAATCCGGAGGGATGCATTACCATAGATCGCAAAACCGAACTGGATGAAATTTTTGAAAGTGGCACCCCGCTCAGAACGCTTAAAGGTGACGGATTTAACTGGGCCGGTATTTTCAATGTTAAACTTTCAGGTGACACTTGTCTGAAAAAGCCCGCCAGTTTTTCAGTAAACCTGGATCTTGAAACATATAAGAAAGCTAAATTAAGTGTATACAAAGCCAAAGGTGAAGATTACCTCGAGTTGGACAAATCCATCAAAGTTTCCCTTGCCAAGACAAAGGAGAACATTAAGGTTACCATGCCTTTGAAATGTCCCGGACAAATCAACCTTTGCGGTGTAACAGGTAAGAGCAAAGTAGCCACATTTAAAGATAAGACCTTCAAAATCAAGGAAATATATGTTGTCAGTTATGAGCCTCCCACCATCATTCCCGCCACCAAAAAGGGCAGTAAGTGGTATGTGAATTATGGCTCAGTTCAGAATGGTAAAATATATGTAACCCTTAACGATGGCGAAACAGTAATAAAAGATATTGAACTCAACAGCATTCGCAAGTCTAAGGCACCCGGCGAACTGAGGAAGAAATATAAAATAAAAGCCAAACACATCAAGCGTTGATACGGTTAAAACGGTGTAGTTCGGAATTTTAGCATGGAACCATTAACCCAACGGAGCAGAAAGGTCGTAAATAAGAAAATGACCTTTATGGAGAGGATCTATCTTCCTGCCATATTGCATGGAATGTGGATTACTTTCAGCCATTTTTTCAAAAAGAAAAGCACTGTAAGCTATCCGGATGTGTTAAGGCCAATAGCTCCGGTTTACAGAGGTCAGCATGTATTGAAGCGGGATGAGGAAGGCAAAGAGCGTTGCACTGCCTGTGGTCTTTGTGCTGTGGCTTGTCCGGCTGAAGCCATTACCATGATTGCTGCCGAAGCCAAACCTGAAGAAGCCCATCTGTACCGCGAGGAAAAATATGCAGCAACCTATGAAATAAATATGCTGCGCTGCATATTCTGTGGTTTGTGCGAAGAGGCATGCCCCAAGCAAGCAATTTTTCTTACGGACAGAATTGTTGATGCAGAATATAACAGGGGTAGCTTCATATATGGAAAAGATAAGTTGGTTGAACCAGTTGAAGATAGAGTCGATGTTTCAAAACGTCAGGTTTGGACGTATCAAAATCAGTAAAAAATGCTTTTAACTATTTTAGGATTACCCCCTGCGTTTCTGCTGTTGTCTTTCATTACTATTCTGTGTGCATTATATGTAGTAACCAATACCAATCCGGTTTACAGTGTGCTGGCGTTGATTTTGGCATTCTTTAGTATTTCAGCGCATTATGTTTTGCTTAATGCCCAATTTTTGGCCGTTGTAAATCTGATTGTTTATGCCGGTGCTATTATGGTTTTGTTCCTGTTTGTGTTAATGTTGTTGAACCTGAATAAAGAAAGTGAGCCTATTGTCAAAATGGGTTGGCATATTGGAGCTGCTGTAACTGCCGGTTTGCTGCTGGTTACCTTGGCGGCAGCACTGCATAGGTCTTCTGAGCAAATAATGCGGAATCCTGCCGAAGATATTGGACTGGTTAAAAATCTTGGGAAGGTACTTTTTACAGATTATCTGGTTCCATTCGAATTGTCGGGTATTCTATTTTTGGCTGCAATGGTTGGCGCTGTGCTTTTGGGTAAAAAGCAAACAAATAACAAAGAAAATAACAATTATTCAGAAACTTCCTCTCAATGAACCCGGATTCAGTATTTAACACATTGGATATAAGTCACTACATCTATTTAAGTAGTGTATTGTTTTGCATAGGGCTTTTTGGGGTTCTTACCCGGCGCAATGCCATTGTTTTGCTAATGTGTATTGAACTCATGCTGAATGCCGTGAATTTGTTGTTTGTTGCATTTTCATCCTATATGGGCGATTCGGCAGGACAGTTGTTCGTTTTCTTTATCATGGTAGTAGCAGCTGCTGAAGCCGCTGTAGGTCTTGCAATCATTGTTATGATTTACCGCAACACCCGAAGCACTGATGTTGGATTATTCGATAAGCTGAAGGGATAATGGGAATGCTATTTATTATATTACTGTCACCATTAATAGGATTTTTATTCTCCGGAATAATTGGAAAGTATTTACCTGAGAAGATTACAGGTTGGATTTCCTCTTTAAGTATTTTGGTCTCTTTTGTTCTTTCCTTACAGGTTTTTCAGGGTTTATCAGATACTAACGGCGGACCTGCTTTTGAGGCCATCGGATTTACTTTTTTGTCTGTGGGAGATATTTTTGTGGATTTTGCCATCCAGGCCGATCGTCTTACTTCCTTAATGATGCTGGTAATTACCGGAATCGGATTTCTAATACACCTGTATTCCATTTCTTACATGCATGGAGATAAAGGGTTTTATAAATTCTTTGCTTACCTCAACCTGTTTGTTTTTAACATGCTTGTTTTGGTGATGGGCAGTAACTTCCTGATGTTGTTCTTTGGATGGGAAGGGGTAGGTCTCTGTTCTTATTTGTTGATAGGATTTTGGTATCGCAACGCCGAATATGGTAAGGCCGCCAGAAAGGCGTTTATCATGAACAGAATTGGTGATTTGGGCTTATTGGTAGGTTTATTTCTGGTAATAAGCAGCTGCAAGTCGTTAAATTATTCAGATGTGTTCGCAGCAGCCAAGTCTGGCGGTTTATCCACCGAAATGGTTACTGCTATTTGCATTTCATTTTTTATTGGTGCCATGGGCAAAAGTGCGCAAATTCCCCTGTATACATGGCTACCGGATGCCATGGCTGGCCCAACACCTGTTTCAGCGCTGATTCATGCTGCAACCATGGTAACAGCCGGAGTTTATTTGGTGGTACGCTGCAATGTTCTATTCGAAATGGCACCTGCTGCTCAACAGCTCATTCTATGGATAGGCCTTTCTACCAGCATTCTGGCTGCGCTGATAGGTTTAAAGCAAAATGATATCAAGAAGGTTCTGGCATATAGTACGGTAAGTCAATTGGGGCTTATGTTTATTGCTTTAGGAGTAGGAGCTTATTCGGCTGCAATGTTTCACCTCATAACCCACGCTTTTTTCAAGGCCCTGTTGTTTTTGGGTTCTGGCAGCGTCATTCATGGTATGGGAGGGGAACAGGATATTCGTAAAATGGGTGGTCTTAAATCCTACATGCCGGTTACTTACTATACTTTTCTCATCGGCACCCTGGCCATCAGCGGTATGCCTTTGTTTAGCGGCTTTTTCAGTAAGGACGAGATTCTGGCCACGGTGTTTACCCAGCAGCCCATTGTTTGGTTTTTGGCAGTGGTAAGTGCACTCATCACCGGAGTTTACATGTTCAGGGTATTCCTGGTTACCTTTATGGGTAGCTTCAGAGGTACTGAAACACAAAAACAACACTTACATGAATCACCTGCGCTGATAACGGTTCCACTTATCATTTTAGCCATATTAAGCTTGGTGGGAGGGCTCCTTAATTTACCCGAGTTATTTACCCATGACCATGCGCAGTGGTTAAAACACTGGCTGAGTCCAGTATTGGGCAATGCTCAGGATGATTTGCATCATCCGTCTCACAGCACAGAATGGATGCTTATGGGATTAGCTGTTTCAGTGTTTATAGCCGCATTTTTGTATACCCGAAACAAGTACATTTCCCATGCTTCGGTACCTGAGGAGGATGCGGAAATGACCGGTGCGGCCAAATGGTCTGCCCACAAATTCTTTGTTGATGAATTGTACGATAAAGTTTTTGTGAGAAGTTCCGAGAGTTTAGGATCAACTATGAATAAAGCCGATAGTGGGATTTTTGCCGGACTTATGGGTTGGGTGTCCTCAGGAATTTCCTACATGTCAGGTCTGTTTTCAAAGGTGCAGAACGGCAGAATTCAATATTACCTGCTGTATATGGTTATCGGTGTAATTCTCATGTTGGTCATCAATATTTTTATATAATCGTGGAGTTGATCTTTATACCCATCGTTGCCGCATTTATAGCCGCCTGGACAGGGAAGTGGTCTCGTTGGATATCACTGCTGGGTTCCATCATTTCAGGCGTATTTCTGTTGTACTTTTTCATGCATTTCAATCCCGATGCCGGGGTTCAGTGGCAATGGAATAAACCATGGTTTTCATCAGCCATTCATTTTCATAGCGGCATAGACGGTATAAGCATGGTATTGCTAATTCTGACGAATGTACTTTGCCCGTTGATTTTACTTTCGGCGTTTCACAAAAAAGAAGATAATGCACTGCTTTTTGCGCTGATTGTAGGAATGCAGGGCGCCCTTAATGGGGTGTTTGTAGCCCGTGACGGACTCATGTTTTACATTTTCTGGGAACTAGCCCTGATTCCCGTGTATTTCATCGCCGGATTATGGGGAGAAGGAAACCGTTTTAAAACGACATTGCGCTTTTTTATCTATACATTCATTGGTAGTCTTGCCATGTTGGCATCGCTGATTTATTTGTTCAGTAAAACCCCTGATAGTTCATCTTTCTCTTACGAAACACTCGTTGCTGTTCAATTGAATCCCAATGAGGCATTCTGGGTGGGTGCAGGACTGTTGCTGGCGTTTGCTGTTAAAATACCTGTTATGCCTTTTCACGGATGGCAGCCTGCTACCTATACAGAAGCACCCGCTGTAGGTTCAATGCTGTTATCCGGCATCATGCTGAAAATGGGATTGTATGGTTTGCTTCGCTGGTTCATGCCCCTTGTGCCTGAATCGCTTCCCACGTTTATGCCCTTCATTGTCGGAGCAGGTATCATAGGCATTCTTTACGCAGCCCTCATTGCAATCAGGCAAAATGATATGAAACGCATCGTTGCTTATTCATCACTTTCCCATGTAGGCCTCATCGCCGCAGGTATAGCTGTAGCCGGTGAAACGGGAGTTCAGGGTGGAATTTTGCAAATGTTTAGTCACGGCGTTAATGCAGTGGGATTGTTTTTAGCCATCGATATCATTGAAAGAAGAAACCAAACCCGATTCCTTCACGCATTAGGCGGTATGGCTGCCCAATCGAGGGCTTTTGCGGTTTTCTTTTTGGTCATAGTTTTGGGTGCAACAGCAGTGCCTTTTACCAATGGATTTCCGGGAGAGCTGCTGTTGCTTAAAACCGTTTTTTCCTATCACCGTGTTTGGGGCGTCATGGCAGGTATCACTATCATACTGTGCGCCGTTTATATGCTGAGAATGTATCAGTTTAGTATGCTCGGTGAAAGCAAAGGCACTGTATTTAATCCTTTGGCATGGCATGAATGGGTTGCATTGTCAGGCATAGTGCTACTTATTGTGTTTTTTGGTTTATTTCCTCAACTCATCATGGATATCAGCGCACCGGCAGTGAAGCAATTGTTAATATTAATTCAAAATACCAAGGGGGTAATGTCATGACTTCATTATTAATCCTGTTTTTGGGTGCCATTGTGGTATTGTATTATGGCATCAATAAGTCGGAGGGTAAATCATTGCTGATAACGGATATCCTTTTGCTGGCAGCGCTATCATCCCTCGTTTATGACCTCCTTACCGTTAAAACCCGTAACGTTTTGGGGTGGCTTACTGAATATGTGCCTGAGAATATGCTAATATGGAATTTCAATTCGATTGCATTTTCCATAGTGTTGGTTTTGGCGTTTTTATTGGTTTTGGGATTGTTTTCCAGAAATAACCACATCGGTGCTGATTTACTCGGCTTAATGTTATTCAGTGTTTGCGGCGGTATGCTGATGGCTTCTTTCAGCAACCTGATAATGCTTTTTCTTGGCATAGAGTGCCTTTCAATACCCTTGTATGTGCTCGCGGGAAGCAAAAAATCTGATCTGGCCTCCAATGAGTCTGCAGTTAAATACTTCCTTATGGGTGCATTCAGTACTGCTATTTTTCTGATGGGTTGTGCTTTTCTATACGGGGGCACAGGAAGTTTGGAACTGGAGAGTATTAGCCGTGCCACATCCATGATTACTCACCTTGGCATCAAGAGTAACCTTATTTTTTCCGGCATTATATTGCTTATGGCAGGAATGCTTTTTAAAATCTCGGCTTTCCCTTTCCATTTTTGGAGTCCGGATGTGTATGATGGCAGCCCGAACCGCACCACCGTCTTTATGGCAACCGTAGTGAAGATTGCCGCATTTGCTGCTTTTTACAGGTTATTCAACGAAGGTCTAGGAGATGTTAAAAATTGGTGGGGAGTAACCCTGGCAGTTTCTGCGGGAGCCACCATACTGTTCGGAAATATTGCTGCCATCAGGCAAAGTTCCTTCAAGAGAATGCTGGCATACTCCAGCGTTGCGCATGCAGGATACATGCTCATGGCCATACTTGCGCTTCCTCAAAATGGATTCTGGGCGTTACTTGTTTACCTGATCGCCTACACCAGCAGTGCGGTTTCTGTTTTCTATCTGTTGGACAGAACTTCCGGCGAAAACAGTAATTTTTCATTTGACAATTTCAATGGTCTGGGTAAACAAAGTAAATGGCTATCGCTCATATTAATAGTTTCCATGTTTTCGATGGCCGGAATACCTATGACAGCCGGTTTTGCAGGCAAATATGGACTTTTCAGCAGTATTATTACTTCCTATCCCTGGTTGTTGTATATAGCACTCATAGGTTCGGCCATCAGCATTGCTTATTATTTCAGGGTCTTCAAACATGCCTTTTTCTCAGAAGATGGTTCGATGACAGCATTGAAAATTGGTGTAATGGAATGGATCTTCCTTGCCTTGTCCCTCACAATCACCCTATTGGTGGGATGTTGGCCTGCCGTTATTACTCTATGTAAGTAATTACATCGTTAAAAAGTAATTCCAATTCTGTAAACGATAGACCCTAAGGGTTGCGTGGAAGCAAATTCAGTATTGGGTGCATAACCTATTAAAAACCACGAACTCATATTTGAACTTTGTGCCACACCCAGTCCCAGAATGGGGGAAGCCACCCATTTTCTTTCACTGGAAGATAGCACACCATTTCCCGGCATGATTGCATTAACCGCCCTCATTTCTGCATTCAGAAAAGCTACCTGTCCCAAATTTAATCTCAGAAACCCATGCGCACCATAGGTGAAACCTGTGTTACCTTGCCCATTTCCTGCGTAAAAAGCACCATTGATTCCGGCACCAACTCTCAGAGGTTTGGCAATATCATATCCTACGAAAGGAGATATTTCACCAAAAACATAGCCATTGCTTAGGGAAAACATAAACTCAGTTCCTTTAATGAAATTTTCATGAGAAGGAGATTTGAAAAACGTTCTTTTTTGTGAGCCGGTATCATTGGTTTTTCGGGGTGCATCATCTTCATATTGCGCTGAGGCAATGTTAATCATGTTAACAGCCACAATCCATAATAAAGCTTTTTTGCACATAAGATTAAGATACTTGATTACCCGCAATTATAGCGCTAAAATTGTACCAAGAATCAGACCCAATGTCTAAAATACACAATTTTTCCGCCGGGCCTTCCATTTTGGCACCCGTAGCAATCGAGAAAAGCATGGAGGCCATCCGAGATTTTGCAGGTACCGGCTTAAGCATTTTGGAAATCAGCCACAGGACCAAAGAATTTGAAGCCGTAATGGAGGAGGCTCGTCAGTTGGTAAAAACGATTATGTCGGTACCCGACGATTACGATATCCTGTTTCTGCAGGGGGGGGCATCAACGCAATTTTTTCAGATTCCCCATAATTTTCTGAGAACTTCCGCTGCCTATTTGAAAACCGGAGTGTGGGCTGCCGGTGCTATTAAAGAAGCCAAACTGTATGGTGAAGTAAATGTGGTTGGCAGCAGTGAGTCTGAAAACTATTCCTACATTCCTAAAGAC
>JBEDNI010000076.1:0-2338 GCA_041170685.1 Bacteroidota bacterium
AGGTAAACCTGGCAGATGTCCATTCGGATTTTAAATCATTACGGACTCTCCAGTTGCGGGTTGAATCCTTTCCTGCCTGTTTTACTATGCTATTTTGTTTCCATTCAAAACCCAGAGCCCTTCCCCTGTTATCGGCATCGTCCACAGGTGAAAACAGGTTGTTGTCTTGCAGTGAAAAGGCATTGCTGATTTTGATCCGGTTACCCGGACTAATATTCCATAACACGCCCCATTCACTCAAACTATTTTTATTGGGTGTATGCAATACCTGTATCGGCTCATAATCGCCCTGCAACGCGCTTCCAACGGGCGGAACAAACCGATAGGTTTTGCCATTGGCCGTGGTGGCGGAAAGACGATAATTGCCCTTGCCGGGGCCTACAAAAGCAAAACTGAGGCGGTAGTAAACTGCTCCGGAATCCGGTGTAGATTTATAGGTGAAGAAGACAAAACCGGCACTGTCTTTTTTTACATAGTTGGGAGCAGCCGGATTAAATTCGAGTTGCCTGTAAGCTCCGCTCATGGAAGCAGCTGCGGGGTTATCTCCGGCCAGTTCCATAATTTGCCGGGCATCCAGCATCCGCGAGCTGTCAAATAATGATAAATCCTGCTGCAAGGGCTGTAATGGCAAATCACCTTCCCGAAACAATGAACCATACAAGGTGATTTTGCTTTTTTCGGCAGTGAACAGGGTGGCCCCTGTCATTCGGGTATAGAACCGGTCGGTGTACTGAAATTCAACCACAATGCGAGAATTGCGCGCAATCAGATGTTTTGGCATGAAGGTAATTTCACCCAGGTTATAATCGATGGTATAGTCTGCCTGATATCCACGTTCCAGCTTTTTACCATCCAGGTATACCACCTCGGTACCCGATACGATGATGATGAAATTTTCATTGCGTGCGCCGCTGAGACGGTATGGGCCCTGTAATCCCTCCTGTCCCTCCAGTTCATTTCTGGCAAATCTGCCCCGTGCCAACGCGGCGTTGCCCTCTGTCTTTATTCGCCAGTTTTTAATTGTATCACCCCACTGCAGCTGAATTCCCCGATTTTTTTTGGCAAATTTGGAAAACCATGACTGATTAAGCCCATTAAACGCATAATCTCCCAGCGTGATGGTGGTGCTGGCTGTTTGCGCTTTTACATAAATCCGGTCAAAATCCTGAATGCTGCTGCTGGTACCCTCCGGCTGAAAGGGATATTCCTGGTCAGTAAGCGCTCCTTCCAACGACAGGTTATCGTTTACTTTTCCATTCATACGTAGGTTCAACGATGAATTCAATACCAGATCCTGCGCATTGCCGAAGGATATGCCCCTGAGCAACACGCCGTCGGTTAAAAGGCCCGATGACAATTCACCCGCATCCTCCCGAGGGGTTGATTCAATTTGCAGCCCACTGGGATTGATTTCCGTTCTCATAGGATATTTTCGCTGTGATCGAAAAAACCAAGGACCAAGAATCTGGTAATTTAGCATTAGACGCTTATTGAGCCAGGCAGCGGAAAGAACTAAAAACTGATATTTTTTAACCCAGCGATAATCTCTCCCTTCCAATAGGGAGGAATCACCGCAAAGAAGTGTGAAAGATGCGGGTATCACATACCCGGAATCCACAAAAACAAGGCTATCGGAGGGGGTTATAATTCGGGTAAATTTTTGCGCTTTTGTCTGCTCAGAGCAAATCAGCAATGCCCATAGACACAAAAACCGCCATATTAACGGGAGATACCTCACACATTAGTTTTCCATCAGCGGCAACTGCACAACAAATGTAGTTCCCTTACCTTCAATGCTTTGAAAATTAATTACTCCGCCAAAAAGCTCTACAATGCGCTTACTAATGGCAAGTCCTAGCCCCATTCCGCTATTTTTTGTACTGAAATTAGGACTAAAAATTTGCTTGCGCAGGGCTTCGGGGATGCCTGCACCATTATCCTCGAATGTAATTATCACCCGACCTCCTTCGGCTTGTGCACGAATTCGAATTAATCCTTTTCTGTCTTCCGGAATGGCCTGCACTGCATTCTTTAGGATATTGGTAAATACCCTGCCCAACTGATGCTGATCGGCTAAAACAAAAGTATCCGCAGGCAGGGCCACGTAATCAAATACCATGTTCTGCTCCTTATCAAAAAGATGAATCACGGAATCCAGCACATTTGCCAGGTCCGTCTTTTCCATTTTGGGTTCGGGCATTTTGGCAAATGATGAAAATTCCTCGGCCATGGCCGACAGCGAATCAATCTGGGTAATCAGCAACTCTGTGGTTTTTTTAATTTTATCTTCCAGTTGATCATCCTTTCGCTGTATGGCATACTGCAGGTGCTGCAGACT
>JBEDNI010000076.1:2377-10392 GCA_041170685.1 Bacteroidota bacterium
GCTCTCCTCCAGCTCCAGTATCATTTTATTGTATTGCGAAATCAGCAATCCAATTTCATCATTGTGCTGCCATTCGATAGGTGAATTGGGCAAACCGATTTTAACCAGCCCCATTTGCTGTCTAATCAGATTTAGGGGCCCTGTGATGCGACGTGCCATGATATAGGCCACAAGAGCCGCTAATGCAAAAACAAGGGCAAAAAGATTGATGATGGTAACCGCATAATTGGATATTTCCCTGTAAAGGTCTTTTCTGTTCGAAAAGTAGGGTAAATTCAGATAACCCTTGATATTCAGGTCATTGTCAAGAATGGTATAGTAAGCAGAAATATAGGTTAAATCGCCGATTTGCTCATCTACCACAAATCCTGAACTTCCGTTATTAAGTTGTCTGTATGCTTCCGGATTCATCAGGTTGCCCAGTATGTCCTGCTCGTAGATTTTATCATTGCTGGAAATAAGTAATTTCCCCCTTGCATCATACAGATTAATATCGGTATTGTAATAACTGCTGAGGTCGTAAACCAAACCGGTCTGAAAATTATTGAACAGTGCATCCATACTGGCCTGCGTGCCAATGGCATTGGCAATTTCGGAGGTTTTATTCCATAAAGTCTCTTTTTGTCTCAGCGTATAGTTGCTTCTGAAATAATTGATCGTCACAAACAGCACCACCACAAATGTGATAAAAACAACCAAGGTGACGTATACCTGTAATTTCGAACTTAAAAATAGTTCTTTTCCCGAAGCGAACGGGATGCGGTTTTTGAGCATTTTCAGCACCCTTAACCGCGACACGGTGGCGGTTTGCAAACTCAGAATGAACTGTCGCAGTAAAATCACCACATAATACAACAAGGTAATGCATAAACCTGCAATACCCAGAACGGTAAATCCGGAGAAGGATTCAAGCACAGAGCCGGAGGGCTTGCTAATGATGATTTCATTACCCAGGTCATCGGAATAGGTAAGGTGGCTAAATCCCCCATCGCTTAGCAGCGTATCTTTACCCCAACTGGGAAATGTTACTGAATAATTGAACTGCCCATAGCGTCTGCCCAGTTTATTTTTACTGTAAATAGCATAGCTGTAGCCGTTTTCTGTGAACAATCCCTCCAGCGGTGATTTATTGAACATATCCGCCAAACGTCCCTGAGTGGCTGAAATGCGGGGTTTTAGCAATATAAAATAGGTTCCCAGATAAATGCCTTTGTCGCCCACATCAAACCTGCCCAGATAGCTGCCTTTCAGTTTGCGCTCGTTCACCAGGGCAAACCGGGTGGTGATGGGCTTACATACATTGCTGTAGAAAAGATTGTTGATGGTTGTATAATCAAATGGGTTTTGCTCTCGATAGCCCCTGCCCAGCGCATTAAAATCAAAAACGAGAATGTCAAAATCCTCGCTATACTCAGAAAAATATAATTGTCTGAGCCGTTTTTCAAACTCATTCTTGGTTTCGTCAGTGCAGGTATAATAATCGACCACACCTTTGTCATAAAGCAGTTTTTGTTCAGTGGACACCAGCAGATTAAAGGGTTCCTTTTCATTTTGAAGTAAGAGCTTGGCGGCGAGAATTTCTCTCACTTCCAGCTCTTTGATGGCAATTTGTCGATTAAAAATCAGCCCCGTAACCAGACTTGGGACTACAATTCTCAATCCCACTCTCACCCATTCTTTGTGGTCTTTGAAGGCAAGATCATACAGCAAGAGACCTGCCACTACAACCGGTAAAAAAACCGACAACCAAAAGTCTTGTGATTGCCATACCCAAGCGTAAAATATCGAAAAAGTTATGACGGCGGCCCATCGGCGTGTGTTGATGCTAAAAAAAGCTTCAAACAACTTAACCTGCTGCAGCAATCTAAATAGGATTACATACCAGATTACAATGGCGGCAAGGCCAAGTAGTGAAAACACATTGACCAGATGAATGTCATGAAAATTAAAATTAACCGAACTGTCTCGCACCAGTTTTGCAGTTTCCGAGAGGGTAAACAGGGCAAATCCGAACAAGGCAAATAGGGTAATTACCAACAGGATTAATTTCAGCCAGTTGGGCAAACGCCCCGAAAAATGGGATGTTAACTGATTGAGCCATGACACAAAATAATACCCCCAGAAACTGATAAAAAGCAATACTCCAAGATTGGGAAAATATGCAGAAGACGCATAAATTTCGGGGGCAAACAGTGCCGTGGCCGAAACATTCCAAAAAATCAAACCCTGCTCATAGAACACGGCAATCATCCACCAGAAACAAAGACTGACGGGCAATTTCAGAAGATGCCATTTTCTGCGGGAGGCAAATCCAGTCCAGCCAAGACTCATCAATAGTAAACCAGCACCAACCAGCACATCGAATGGGATGCCCGGCTTAAACTCGTCTATGACCAGATAAAACAATGGCATAGCCGCTATCTCAACGGGTATGCTATTGTCGATAGGATTGGCAGAAAGCGAAAATTTATTGTCCTTCTCCTCTGCCATCATAGAGGTACCCAGCGATTTAAATTCAGGGTTTCTTATGAGGTCTCGGGCAAACACGTAATCCAGCGAGTCGGTATGTATATTCCATACTGCCAGGTAACGGCTGTAATGTTTTTGAATTTCTATGCCATTGCTACCCTTGGGTTGCAGGTTATAACTGTTGGAAGTCCAGTATACGGGTGCATTATTTCTGAAAATAAAAATTTCAACCCCTGCTTTTCTAAATCTGGATGCGGTATCACCACGCTCATTGATATGTTTGGGGTTAGAAACAAATGTCCATTCCTCACGGATTAAATCTCGGGCTTGCTGCAGCACACCGGTAATTCGGCCCGACTCTGTTTTCAAAGCGGCTTCCGGGCCCATGTTCTGGTTTCGCAGCATCAGCAAATAACCAGCAGATAGCAGTATTAAACCTGCGATCATCCATACCAGTCCGGGTTTGCGAAACCATTTTGCCATATTGTATTACATGTAATTCCCTACCATCAGATATTCACCGAGATAATCAAGTATAGCGTCTTCCAGCGAATAAAAACCCTGATCGTAGCCTGCTACCTTAAGTTTATTCATGTCTGCACACGTGTAATACTGGTACTTTTCACGAATATCTTCAGGGATATCAATATATTCTATGTGTGGCGGGTGGTTAAATGCTAGAAAAATAGGCATCACTAAATCCTTGAAGGTTCTGGCAGTGCCCGTTCCCAGATTATACAAACCACTGTTTTTTCGGTTTTCCATAAAAAACGTGAGTACCTTCAGCACATCTTTCACGTAAATAAAATCGCGCAGCTGATTGCCATTTTCAAAATCAGGTTTGTGGCTCTTGAAGAGCGTAACTTTACCGGTCTGGCTTATCTGATTGTAGGCGTGAAATACCACACTGGCCATTCTTTTTTTGTGATATTCGTTGGGTCCAAAAACGTTAAAAAACTTGAATCCGGCCCAGAACGGTGGCGTGCGCTCTTGCTGCATCACCCAAAGATCAAATTTGTGTTTGCTAAGCCCATAGGGATTCAGCGGTTGCAATTTTTGCAAAAGTTCAGCATTGTCTGAAAAACCATGTTCACCTGCACCATAAGTAGCGGCACTGCTGGCATAATTCAGCGGAACGGAGTGCTTTACACACAATTCCCAAACGCGTTTGCTGTATTCCAGATTCAGGTGATTGAGGACATCCTCGCCAAACTCAGCTGTATCAGTGCGGGCACCAATGTGGTGAACAAACTGTATTCGTTCAGCATGCTGTTCAAACCAGGAAAAAAAATCATCGCGGTGCACACAGTGGCTGAGTTTTTTACCCTCAAGATTGGAATTTTTTTCCGGATTGGAGAAATCATCCACCGCAACCAGGTCGCCATAACCCAGCGCCTGCAAATGCCCAAGCATGGCCGAACCGATGAATCCTGCTGCTCCGGTAACTACAATCATTGGGTCAAAAATACGGCATTCAGTGCGGTTTTGCACGTAAAACCCTGCCATATACCGCTATTTGTGGTAACCACCCATCCGGTTTGCCGGCCAAAGTGAGTATTATTGCAAATACGAATTTTCATGATTTCAAAAAGACATCGTTTAACCGTTCTCATCATTGCCGGCATGATTATCGGCATAGCACTGGGCGAATGGATTTACCTGAGCAGCACCAAACCCGATGCCCTGCTTTTTGCCGATCGGATGAAACTGCTCACCACCATTTTTCTGCGTCTGGTACAAATGATTATTGCGCCGCTTGTTTTCAGCACATTGGTGGCCGGCATTGCCAAAATGGGCGATTTGAAAGCCGTAGGGCGTGTTGGCGGCAAAAGCATGTTGTGGTTTGTAAGTGCAAGTTTGGTGAGTTTGCTGCTGGGTCTGATACTGGTAAACATTTTCAAACCCGGCGTGGGTGTAAATCTGGGGGAAGGCGATGTGGCAGGTGCCAAAGATTTCCTTTCCAACAGCAAGGGATTCAGTCTGCAGGGCTTTATAGAACATGTATTCCCAAAAAGCGTAATTGAAGCGATGGCCACCAATGAAATACTGCAACTGGTAGTGTTCAGCATCTTTTTTGGCGTAGCGATGACCGCTTTGGGAGAAAAAGCGGCACCCCTCACCCGTGCGCTGGATACGATCGGGCATGTGTGCCTGAAAATGGTTGGCTATATTATGTGGTTTGCGCCATTGGGTGTGCTGGGCGGCGTTGCCTCAATCGTGGCAAAAAAAGGACTTGGTGTTCTTACGGTTTACGGCAAATACATGGGCAGTTTTTATCTGGGGCTGGGCGTACTTTGGATTGTATTGCTTGCAGCAGGGTTTATCATCCTGAGAAGCAGACTAAAAAATCTGTTATCACGCATTCAGCAGCCCCTACTCATCGCTTTCAGCACCACCTCGAGTGAGGCTGTTTTCCCAAAACTCACCGAAGAACTGGAACGCTTTGGCTGTCGACCGAATATAGTAAGTTTCGTTTTGCCGCTGGGGTACAGCTTTAACCTAGACGGCAGCATGATGTACATGACTTTCGCCAGCATTTTTATCGCGCAGGCATACGGAATTCCGCTGGACACAGGCACACAAATCACGATGTTACTGGTGCTAATGCTCACCAGCAAAGGCATTGCGGGTGTACCCAGGGCCAGTCTTGTGGTCGTAACGGCTACCTGCGCCATGTTTGGCATACCGGCTGAAGGTATAGCACTGATATTACCCATCGATCACTTCTGCGACATGGGACGCAGCATGACCAACGTTCTGGGGAATGCACTGGCCACCTCGGCAGTAAGCAAATGGGAAAACGGACTGGAAGACACATGAGTGATTTCAGCGAACTGAGCGCTTTTACACCGGATGCCGACATTCTGATGGCGACCAAAGAACAGCTTGAAAAAGATGTGGGCATTGCCGATTTCACATTCAATGAAGAAACTTACCCCGATTTGCCTTCCATGGTAGCAGAACTGCAAATATTTATGGCTGATTTACAGCAAAAAAATCCTGCCGCCCTCATGCGTGTGGTCAATCGCATTGACCTGAGTGAAAGCCAATATAGAAAGGTTAAAACCATGCCGGGCGACTTTACCGAAAATCTGGCCAAAGCCTCTGTTTTAAGGGCTTTTCAAAAAGTGGTACTCCGTAAAAAACTGAGTGAATAATTTGGAAATGTCATCTTTTTTTTGTATACTACTTAATACGATTGGATAGTCATTTGCAGGAATGGGCATAAAACCCGAAATTTGCCCCTCATGGAATTGAAAGACATCGTTTCGGTATCGGGTGTTCCCGGACTGCACAAAATCATCGGAAGAAACAAAACCGGTTTAATCGTTGAAACCATTGGTACCGGCAAAAAATTCGCCACCACGCTGCAGCAGCGTGTGAGCGTGCTGGCAGACATTGCCATGTTTACCGATGAAGGCGAAATGAAATTGTGGCAGGTTCTACAGCAGCTGAAAGCGCTGGACGAATCCGGATCTAACCCACCGGCTGCCAATGCCGACAATGATGAAATCAAATCCTACATGGCCAAAGTGCTCCCCAATTACGACCGCGAAAAGGTGTATCCCGGCGATATGAAAAAGTTGTTTAGCTGGTATGGCATCATCAAAGGCCTGCTGGATTGGAGCAAACTGGGACAGGAAGAGGAAGAAAGCACAGAAGAAACGACCGGCTCTGAAAAACCTGCTGAAAAAGTAACATCCAAGGCGGCTGCTCCCAAAAAGGTGAAAACCTCGGCTCCCAAGCCCAGTGGTGGTGTAAAAGCCAAAACCACTACACCCAGAAAAATGGGATCGTAAGAGTCTCCGGTTAAAACTTATCTCAAACACGCCTAATTGATTGGCCGACAAGGCTTGTTAAAAATAGCATTACTTAACAAAGCACATTTCACCTACCTTTGTACCACCAAAGACGACCGTTCTTTCTGTTTTAGTATATCTGGCAATTAATTGGCCCGTTTTAATAAGAAGCGGGTTTGCACCCCAAAGGCAGCTGACAATTAAAACCCATCGTATGTAATCTGGTAAAGCTGCTCTCGTCACAAATTATTAAACATGAAATTCAACGAACTCAACCTCATTGAGCCCATACTGCGTGCATTGCAGCAAGAGGGCTATGACACCCCCACCCCTATTCAGCAACAAGCCATTCCCGTTGTGCTGCAAGGCCGCGATTTGATGGGCTGCGCCCAAACCGGTACCGGAAAAACCTGTGCCTTCGCAGTGCCTATCTTGCAAAATCTGTTCAACAACCGTTCGAACAACCAACGCCGCAACATCAGATGCTTGGTAGTTACACCAACCAGAGAACTAGCCATACAAATTCAGGAAAGCTTTGAAGCTTACGGACGCCATACCGGCTTAAAATCTGTGGTGATCTTCGGCGGTGTAGGGCAAAAACCCCAAACCGATGCCATTCAGCGCGGCACCGATATTCTGGTGGCAACCCCCGGCCGCCTGCTCGACCTGATGAATCAGGGTTTCATTACCCTGCGCGATATTGAGTATTTTGTGCTGGATGAAGCAGACCGCATGCTGGACATGGGCTTTGTGCACGATGTAAAGAAAATCATCAAGGCGTTGCCGCAAAAAAGGCAATCGCTGTTTTTCTCAGCCACCATGCCCGCCGAAATTGTGAGTCTGGCCAACACCATCCTCAGCAATCCGGCATCCGTATCGGTAACGCCTGTATCATCCACTGCCGATACCGTAAAGCAGTATCTGTATCACACAGACAAACAAAATAAAATCAACCTGCTCACCGATATTTTGGAGGATAGCAGCATGGAAAGCGTGCTGGTGTTTACCCGAACCAAACACGGTGCCGATAAAATAGTGCGATTGCTCATCAAAGCCGGAATCAGGGCAGAAGCCATCCATGGGAATAAAGGACAGACTGCAAGGCAGCGCGCGCTTAGCAATTTCAAAGATAGAACAACACGCGTGCTCGTAGCTACCGACATTGCGGCGCGCGGTATAGACATTGATGAACTTGCCTGGGTAATCAATTATGACATCCCCAACATCCCTGAAACCTATGTGCATCGTATCGGTCGCACAGGCCGGGCCGGCGCCAGCGGCACTGCCCTATCCTTCTGCGAACAGGAAGAAAGGCCCTACATCCGCGATATTGAAAAGTTGATCCAAAAGTCCATTCCGCTGGCGGAGCACAACCCATACCCTGCTTCAAACGCCCCTGCACAGGCTTCTGCGCCTACCAAAGCACCAACACAGGCTAAAACAGCGCATCCAGACAAAAATCGCTCCCGCAACGGATATTCCGGGCAAGGAAATTCAGCAAATAGCGGAGGTTCCAAACCCCGCCGCCGCTGGTATGGCAAGCGCGGATAAGTCATACACACCCCCAATCCCGAAGGGATGTAATGCTGCTAGAAAATAATTATCCCAACAAAACCAAAACCCCGAAGGGGTGATATTGTAATAAAAATAATTACACCATGCAAAGAACCCCGAAGGGGTGACATTATTCCGCATTTCTTCCACCCTCCAATCCCGAAGGGATGTAATGCTGCTGGAAAATAATTA
>JBEDNI010000077.1:0-8013 GCA_041170685.1 Bacteroidota bacterium
GGTTGGGCTGTTCGCCCATTAAAGTGGCACGCGAGCTGGGTTCAGAACGTCGTGAGACAGTTCGGTCCCTATCTGTTGTGGGCGTTGGAAAATTGAGAGGATCTGATTTTAGTACGAGAGGACCGAATCGGACGCACCTCTGGTGTATCTGTTGTGGCGCCAGCTGCATCGCAGAGTAGCTACGTGCGGAATAGATAAGCGCTGAAAGCATCTAAGCGCGAAACTAGCCTCAAGATGAGTTTTCCTTTAAGGGTCGTGGAAGACTACCACGTTGATAGGCTACAGGTGTAAAGGCAGTAATGTCATAGCCGAGTAGTACTAATTACCCGTAAGCTTACCAATTTATAATGTTTATCACCTTTACTTATTTCCAACATTTGTCATTGACCATTAAAGATCTTATGGTGACTATGGCGCAGGTGTCCACCTCTTCCCATCCCGAACAGAGAAGTTAAGCCCTGCAGCGCAGATGATACTGGGGTAACACCTGGGAAAGTATGTCGTCGCCGACTTTATAAAAAACCCGCCTTGTGCGGGTTTTTTTTGTTTACATACCTATTTTTTCTCTTCCAATTTGGCCGCATCCCAGTAGATATCCATTTCTGCCAAACTCATATCTTTTAAGTTCTTGCCTATTTCAGAAGCTTTCTCTTCTATATATTCAAATCTCCGCTTAAACTTAATGTTCGTTTGCTCTAACGCATCATCAGGATTGATTCCACTTTTACGCGCATAGTTAATTAATGCAAACATTAAATCACCGAACTCTTTATTCTTTTCTTCCGGATTCTCAGCTGTCTCAAATTCGTGTAATTCCTCTTTTACTTTAGCAAAAGCCTCATCTGCCGTATCCCAATCAAATCCCACACTGGATACCTTTTCCTGCATTCTGTATGCCTTTACAAGCGATGGCATGCTCTTTGGCAATCCCTGTAAAACACTTTTTTTCTGCAACCCTTTTTCCTGCAGTTTTATCTGTTCCCAGTTTGCTTTTACTGTTTCTGAATCATCTGCCTTTGTGTCTGCGTATATATGCGGATGCCTCCGTATGAGTTTATTGCACAATTCATCAATCACATGACCCGTGTTAAAAAGAGCCTGTTCGTCAGCAATCTTACTATAAAACACAATATGCAATAAAATATCACCAAGCTCTTTCTTTACCTCATTGGTATTTTTCTCAAGAATCGCATCGCTTAATTCATATATTTCCTCAATACTCAAGTGCCGGATGCTCTCCCAGGTCTGTTCTTTGTCCCATGGACATTGGGCACGGAGTTCATCCATGATGGTAAGTAAGCGGTCAAATTGTTGTAATATTTCTTCGCGATTCATATCGCAAAGGTAACTATTACCCTTGCAGGTCGATACGGGATAGCCTGTTTAAAAGGACCATGTCCAGTAAAGTAATAGCTGCCATAGCTTCCACAATAGGAACGGCACGTGGCAAGACACAGGGATCATGTCGGCCTTCTGCTGTTAATATTGTTTCATTTCCACCCGTATCTATTGTTTTCTGTGGTTTACGTATGGTGGAAGTGGGTTTAAATACAACATCAAATAGTATAGGCATCCCGTTTGAAATGCCGCCCTGAATGCCTGCAGATTGGTTTGTAGCAGTGGCAATGTTTCCATCCGTAGAAATGAAATCATCATTTATTTCAGAACCAAACTTTTTTGACGGATCATCTCCCATAAAGAAACCTTTCACAGCATTGATACTCATCATGGCTTGTGCAAGACGTGCCGTAAGCTTGTCAAAAACCGGTTCTCCCAATCCGGCTGGTACGTTTTGAATCATACATCGGATAATCCCTCCCAAAGAATCTCCCTCTTCTTTTGCTGCAAGTATGGCTGATTCCATTGCATTGGCCGCATTTTGGTCGGGGCAGCGGATAGCATTGATATCTACAGAAGTTCTGTCGGCAGGGAATAATGTTTCATCTGCGCTTATGGTATGGATTTGTTTAACCCAAGCTACAATATCGATTCTAGGTATGAGTTGTTTTAATGCAAGCTCTGCCAATGCACCGGCGGCTACCCATCCTGCCGTAACCCTGGCGCTGCTTCTGCCACCACCCCGATAATCACGGAAACCATATTTTGCATCGTATGTAAAATCTGCGTGTCCCGGTCTGTATATGTCTTTAAGCGATTCGTAATCAGACGAATTGTGGTCTTCGTTGGGAATCCAGATACAAATGGGGCTACCCAGTGTTTTATTTTCATAAATACCTGACAAAATCAAGAAATTGTCTTTTTCATCCCGTTGCGTGGTAACGGCACTTTGACCGGGTCTTCTGCGCTGCAATGCATATTTGATAAAGGTTTCATCAACTACAATTCCCGCAGGGACTCCGTCCAGCAATACCCCCACACCTTTTCCATGGCTCTCACCGAAACTGCTAACCTTAAAAATACTTCCTATAGAATTTGAGGCCATCTGTTACAAAATTAAGGTTCTGCTTGGAACCAATGGCTCCATTGCTCCCAAAATCCCGGAAAAGATTTGTTTACGCAGTCGCTATTATCGATAGTAATATTATATTTTGAGCCAAAAACTGCCATTGCCATTACTATGCGATGGTCATTGTGAGATTGAAAGTTAATTAGGTTTGAATGGTTATCTGAATAGTGATTGAATAATAATTTGTAAACCCCAGCATCAGCAGTGATGGTGATGCCCACCTGTTGCAGGTTCTCATTCATTGCCTGAAGTCTGTCACTCTCTTTGTTAGCAAGATTTTCAAGACCGGTAAAAACAGCATCCACACCTAACAGGCTACACACTGCCAAAAGAGCTGGAGCACAATCAGGGTGATTGATTAAATGGAATGTAGGATTAGGATTTATACCTCCGTTATGGCGTATTAACACACCATCTTCAGTTTGTGTTGATGTAACACCCAGCTCATTGTAGAAAACTGCAATTTCAGCATCACCCTGTTGGCTTTGTAGGTTAAGACCTTTTAAAAGTATGCTTACGTTTGGTTCGCAGGCCACCAGTGAATAGAAAAAAGCCGCCGACGACCAGTCTGGTTCAATAACAATATTGTTAGGAGCCTTGTATTCGCCGTCATCAATGACAATTTTTTTATCTAAGATTGAAGTTTGTATACCAAACTGCTGTAATACAGATGCCGTCAGTTTTAGGTATGGAACTGAGGCAGGATTTCCCTTCAGCAGAATTTCTTTATTTCCTTTGAAAACCGGCGCCACCAGCATCATGGCTGATATGTGCTGGCTACTGCGTGAAGCATCGGCAGTGATGTGCCTGAATGATTGTATCCCTTTTTGAATGCAAATTTCTTGCTGATTTTGTTCTAATTCAGCATCACAATGTCTCAGCACTTCAATCATATCCTCATGGGGACGCTGTATGAGCCGGTCCGTTCCTGTAAGGGTGCAACTCCGGTTTTGGGCTGCTGCCATTGCCATAAAGAAATGCAGGGGTGTGGCTCCATCGCCAAAGTCGTAAATTTCCTGCTGTGGGTTTTGAATTGCTCGCAATAAATATCGGGTGTCATCGCAATCTGATAAACCATGAATAAGATTGATAGGTAAGCCAGAAAGTGTCGCCGCTATCAGCACTCTGTGCGATACGCTTTTGGAGCCGGGCAGAGAAATAACAGTGTACTCTGGAAAGAAGTTTCTTTTATGCAGTTTCATGCAAATATTGCAACCATGCCTTATTCATGATAGTTTCAGGTAAGCTCAGAGGCGCATAGGGCTTGCCTGCTTCGGCAATTACACTGCACACAATATTTCCCGACGTTGACTTTTTATCTTTCCTTGCCACCATATTTAATTCGGGAATGGCTGAAGCGCTATATGAGACGGGATCAAAGTTATTATGAATGCAGGAGCGAATGTTATCCAGAAGTCCAACCGAACATACTTCCATCATGGAGGCAGCCATACTTTCAATAAGCATTCCTGCAGCCACGGCTTGTCCGTGAGATAAATGCTTGCCTTGATTCATATATAAAAATTCTAGGGCATGCGCAGCAGTATGTCCAAAGTTAAGTATAGCCCTTATATTATTCTCCGCAAAATCTTCGGAGATTATACTTGTCTTGAATTTCATGTTTGCCTCAATCCATTGAGACCATTGACGGATATCAGATTGATCAGGAAAACCATTAGTCATGATTTCAGTCCAGCCCTTACCGGATAGAAGTGCATGTTTTATCATTTCCGCTTTTCCGTTTTGCCATTCTGCATCCGGCAGGGTGCGCAAAAATTCGGGATAAACGAGCATGGCATCCGGCATTCTGAAGGTGCCAATATAATTTTTCAATCCCCCAAGATTTATTCCTGTTTTGCCCCCAATCGCTGCATCTACCATGCAAAGTAGGGTAGTGGGGATATAACAAACTTTGATGCCACGCTGATAGGTGGAGGCCACAAAACCACCCAGATCAGTGGTACTACCGCCACCAAGGCAGACAAGTAGTGAATTGCGGGTTGCTCCGCCATTGGCCAGTGCTTCCCAAATAATTTCGCAGGTTGTCAGATTTTTACATCGTTCGCCTTCAGCAATTTCAATGATTTCCAGTGGCCATTCAACGGATATTACCGGTAGGCAATGCTGGATTACGGTTGCATCACAAAGTACAAAGATTTTATCCGGTTGGTTTTCGGATATGTAATTCTTTAATGAATCAGATAGATTATGGGTAATACCAATCACGCCTTGATTTTTTCGTATCGATTGCTGTTTTGGCTATCCATTTTACGCAAAAGCTCAAGAATGGCGTTTTTTTCCGGAACGGGAGCCTGCTTGTATATTTCTATAATCTCAGGCCATTTGGTAGAAAAAAAGACCCTCGTTAGGAGGTTATTGGGACTAAGGCTAAAAAGTTCTTCAAGGGTTTTGATGGAAGCTGTAATTTCTGACCTTGCCTGTTCAGGGTTTTCTGATATTCTGTCCATACCTTTCCTATGATACAGATAGGTAAGTTTACGTGCAGGTAGAAAACGATTATTATTGACCCCATCAATAAGGTTAAATCTGTTCCGCTGTCCCTTTCCATCACCCTGGTTCCAGCCGGGTTTGCCCTGCATGAGGCCACCTATATTCTGTGCTTTTTGATAAAAAGAACTGCCACCCAGCTCTGCAAAACTGTCGTAATCATAACCCAGTGCCATGTACACATAAAATGCTATCAGACTAGTAAGATCATTTACATTCTGATTTTCCTGGTAATCCAGGGGTTCAAATTCCCGGTAGGCGAAGGCAACATCTTCATCATTGAAAGTGAAAACGGTGGTTTTATAATTGCTGCCAAAAACGGGCCTTGTACTTTGTACCTGAAGGGTTCCTACAAAATCGGAGGCATTACTGATTTTTTTCACCTCTAAAAAAAACGACATTTCTATTTTTTCGCGGGCTTCAAATACATCATCTGTCCATTTTCGAGAATTAATAAACTGTTGAACAGAATTTTGCAGTGTGGTCAGTATTTGCTTATTGGTGAGCTGCAAACTGGGCGCAATTACTTGTACATTGGCCTTAATCTCCTGTGCATGAAGTTCAGAGAACAACACAATAAGGACACCCAATAACAGACCGATTTTCCTCATATATCTGCAAAAATACCGGAAAAATGGTATTGAATGGCTTGTTTAACAACGATATCGGCTACCGCTTTTTTAGATAGCAATGGATATGATTTCAAATTTTCTGCTTTGTCTATCAAACTTACTTTGTTGGTGTCATGTCCAAATCCGGCTCCTTTGTCAGACAAAGAATTCAGCACAATGAAATCCAGATTTTTTCCTGTGATTTTCTCCTTGGCATACTCCAAACCATCATGGGATTCCAGTGCAAAGCCAATGAGGGTTTGGTTGGCTCTTATTGATTTGCCCAGTTCCTGCAGAATGTCGGGGTTTTTAATCAGACTAAGGTTTAACAGGTCGGCCTTTTTAATTTTTAGTTCTGATTGGTTTTCTACCTTAAAATCCGCTACGGCGGCCGCCATCACTATAATATCTGCCTCGTCACGCTTATTCAGGCAGGCTTCTCGCATTTGTTCAGCGGTAATAACATCTATGCGGTTTACATTTTGGGGTGTTTTGAGGGAAACAGGCCCCGAAATGAGTGTTACCGACGCACCTGCCTTTTTAAAAGCTTCTGCAATAGCATAGCCCATTTTTCCGCTGCTGTGATTGCCGATAAAACGCACAGGGTCTATGGGTTCATAGGTAGGACCGGCAGTCACCAACACATGCTTGCCTTTCAGTGGCAGTTCCGGATTCATTATTTTAAGGAATTCTGCAAAGAGGGTTTCAGGTTCGGGTAACCTGCCCGGCCCTGCCAGTCCGCTTGCCAGTGGTCCGTCTTCAGCCGGAATGATGTGTACACCTCTGCATTCTAGGGTGTGTAGATTTTCGGTTACCGAATCATGTGCATACATGTCCAGATCCATGGCAGGAGCGATGATAACGGGGCAACGTGCCGACAGATAGGTTGCCAACAGCAGGTTGTCGGCAATACCATGAACCATTTTACCAATCGTAGTGGCTGTAGCGGGTGCTATGAAAAGTGCATCGGCCCACAATCCCAGGTCCACGTGGTTATTCCATGTGCCTTCTGCCGGATGAAAAAATTCCGTCAGAACAGGTTTTTCTGACAGTACAGAAAGGGTTTCTGCCGTTACAAAGCGAACGGCTGAAGGCGTCATTATAACCTGTACGTCAGCTCCCGATTTTTTAAAAAGTCGGAGCAGCAAGGGTATTTTGTAGGCGGCAATACCGCCTGTGACCCCCAGAATAATTTTTAACGGTTTATTTACCGGTGTTGGCATCGGGCATACGCCAGTAGGTTTTGCCATCGGCAAACTCTTGTGTGGCTAGCAGGGTGGGCTTGGGTTGTCTTTCGTACATCAGGGAAATTTCGATCTGTTCGCGGTTTTCCTGAACCTCCTCCAGATTGTCGGTGTCGTTTACAAAAGGTTCCAGGCGATTGCGAAGTTCTTCCTTTTGTCTTTCAGCGATTTGATTGGCGCGTTTGGAGATAATAACTGCAGAGAGATAAACATTTTCTGTTTCAGACTCGAAGTTTCTCAGATCGCGGGTTTCCGCATTGCGTGATATAGGTTGACTCATAGTAGTGTATTTAATTTTTGAATGGCTTCTTGTGTTTTTTTCTGGATAACAGCAGCTTCTTTGGCATTTTCACCCTTACTACCGTTACTGTATACATAATCCTGATAATACTCCAACACTTCTTTGTAACGCTCTACGCGTTTTTTCTCAATACTGTTGGCGGCATAATTAAACTGGGCTTTCACAATTAAAAACTCAAGTTCTTCTTTTCTTTCCATGTCTGGATAAAGCTTCAGCGTGTTTTTGGCTGAATTCACCGCCGCCCTGTAATCCCCCATTAGAAAGTATTGTTTTACATGATCGTATTCTTTTTGCTGCAATTTTTTTCTCAGTTCATCGATGTGTGCATTGCACCGCTGGGCATATTCACTTTCGGGGTAGTAGTTGATGAATGTTTGAAGGCCGCCAATGGTTTTTATGGTCTGGCTTTGATCAAGCTCATGGGAACCAATATCAAGAAAATCGCAGTAAACAGCCATGTATGCGCATTCGGTACTCCTTTTGCTGCTGGTAAAATTCTCGGTAAAATCCTTGAAAAACATGCTGGCAAACTCATAATCTCCCAGGCCATAATGACTGTATGCCGTGTAAAAATAAACCTGTTCCAGGCTGTCTGTTGCCCTCCCGTATATGTCTCTTAATTGTTCGAATAATGGCAAAGCTCGTGCGAAGTCTTTTTTCATGTAAAGTTGCACTGCCTTGTTGTACTTGAGTGTGGCGTTTTTCGACTTAAAAATTTTCCCATAATCGCTACAGGCAAAAATGCCGGAAACGATAAAAACCAAGAGGAAAATGCGCACCATCTGAACCCGCAAATATAGTGTATAAAAGGGGTTAAAGCAAATGTAAAACCGGGAAAATCGATGTATTTATTTATATTATAACTCTTGAAAACTTGTGCAT
>JBEDNI010000078.1:0-14373 GCA_041170685.1 Bacteroidota bacterium
TATTTTGGTCATTGACGATGAAGCTGCCATCAGGGAAACCCTGAAAGAGATTCTTGAGTACGAAAAATACGAGGTTACGCTTGCTGAGGACGGGTCTAAAGGGCTTCAGCTTTTGCAGAAAAACACCTTTGATGTAATTTTAAGTGACGTGAAAATGCCGGGGATAGACGGTATGGATTTATTGGATCGTGTGCAGGCTCTGGCTCCTGATGTTCCCATGGTTATGATTTCCGGGCATGGTTCTGTGGAAATGGCCATAGAGGCCACTAAAAAAGGAGCCTACGATTTTATTACCAAGCCGCCAGATTTAAATCGATTGCTCATAACCCTGAGAAACGCGGTGGACCGAAACAATCTGGTTTCCGAAACCAAAGTATTGAAGCGGAAAGCTGCCAAAACCTACGATATTATTGGTGAAACACCTGCGATACTCAAAATCAAAGAGACCATTGAAAAAGTTGCTCCCACGGAGGCCCGCGTATTGATTACCGGAGAAAACGGCACGGGTAAGGAACTGGTGGCGCGCTGGATACACGAAAAAAGTCCGAGAGCCAACATGCCACTAGTGGAGGTAAACTGTGCAAGCATTCCAACTGAATTGATTGAAAGTGAATTGTTCGGACACGAAAAAGGCAGTTTCACCAGTGCCATAAAACAACGCATCGGTAAATTTGAACAAGCGCATGGAGGAACCCTGTTTTTGGATGAAATTGGCGATATGAGCATGGCCGCCCAGGCCAAAGTTCTCAGGGCTATTCAGGAAGGACGTATTACCCGGGTTGGCGGAGATCGCGAGATTAAAGTAGATGTGAGAATTGTGGCGGCAACCAATAAAAATCTCCTGGAGGAAATAGAGAAAGGCAATTTTAGGATGGATCTGTATCACCGATTATCGGTAATTCTGATTCATGTGCCAACATTGAATGAGCGAACTGACGACATACCCACCATTGCTACTAACTTTCTGGAAAACATTTGCCAAGAGAATAGCATTCCGGTTAAGAAATTCACCCCAGATGCCATGGAAGCGCTAAAAGAAGTCAACTGGACCGGTAATATTCGTGAATTGCATAATGTGGTTGAGCGCCTGGTGATATTGTGCGGACCTGAAATTACCGGTGATGATGTATTTATTTATAGCAATCCGGCCCAGCGGGGTTCCGATCCTTTTGGTGTGGTTGACAATTACAGCACGCTGCAGGATTTCAGAGACTGGGCCGAAAAAATATTCATTGAGCGCAAGCTGATCCACAATGCCTGGAATGTGGCCAAAACAGCTACGGAGATTGACATTCAGCGCAGCCATCTCTACAACAAAATAGAAAAATACAACCTCAAGCGGCGTTAATGGTCCAGCCCGGATCTGATATGAAAGTGGCTGTGGCTTGTTTACAAAATGCGCAGCTGGTAGGAATTCCTACTGAAACCGTTTATGGGTTGGCTGCAAATGCACTTCGCACGGATGCAGTAGCTAAAATTTTTTCTGCTAAAAACCGTCCGTTTTTTGATCCGCTGATTGTTCATACCTACGATATATCTGAGGTATACCAATATGTAAAAACCATGCCGGAGAAAGCGAAAATGCTGGCCGAAGCGTTCTGGCCGGGGCCGTTAACGCTGGTTTTGCCTAAAGCCGATCTGATTCCTGATTTGGTTACGGCAGGACAAGATACAGTTGGCATTAGGGTACCCTCCCACCCTGTTTGTCTTGCATTGCTTAAGCAGCTTAACTTTCCACTGGCGGCTCCGAGTGCGAATCCGTTTGGTTATGTGAGTCCCACGACTGCCCAGCATGTGGTAGATCAGCTGGGAGATAAGGTATGCTATGTTCTGGATGGCGGGGCATGCACTGTGGGAGTTGAAAGTACCATCATTGGCTTCCCCGGTGGAGAGCCGGTCGTTTATCGGCTGGGTGGAATTTCGATTGAGCAGATTTCGGCGGTTGTAGGAATTGTCGCGGAGCAGATTTCCGGTGGCAGCAACCCCGCAGCACCGGGCCAACTGGATGTGCATTACAGCCCTCATTGCAGGGTAATACTGGAAAATACGGCCAACATTGAAGATTCTGAAGAAGTCTGCTACCTAAGGTTTACATCGCTCATACCCGGCATTGATAGCGCGAGACAATTTGTGCTTAGTCCTCGGGGTAATTCTGAGGAAGCGGCTGCCAATTTATTTGCCATGTTGAGGACACTGGATCAATCAGGATATGATTGCATAGTGGCTGAGCTATTGCCTGAAACAGGCCTGGGACGGGCGGTGAATGATCGTTTGCGCAGGGCTGCAGCAAAATGATTTAATCTATAATAAAGTCCAGTGTATTGGCAAGCAATTCAACGGTTTGAGAACATAAATGTTCCGGTGCAGGGTGCGGTGTATTGAAGGTGTGATCTGCATTCTCCATTTTTACCAGCAGGGCATGCCAGCATTCATCGTACAGTTTTTCTGAGTGAACTACAGGCACTGATTTATCATTGAGGCCATGCAACAGCAATAACGGTATTTGCAATTCGCCTGCCGCCTCCATCACGTTGTATTGCTCCTCATGTTTCATTAAATCCTGCCAATAGGTATAATTCAATGGCATAGACTGACCGGTGCGAGCGTTAGGAATTGTCAAACTTCCTTCCTTTTCCCATTTCTTGAGATCCGTTGTTGCAAACATGGAGGCGTAATGCGCTACCGGTGCCCAGGCTACTACTTTGCTAATGTTTTTATTGGTGGAAGCGGCCACAATGGCATTGGCACCTCCCCTGCTATGCCCGCCGAGAATGATCTGCTCTGCGTTTAAACCAAAGTTTTCTGCATTGCTGTGAACCCAGTCAACAACAGACTTTATTTCTGACAGTTCTCTGCTGATCGTGTTTTGACCGAAAAGATCCAGACGCACAAATTCTTCGGGATGTATTTCATCCACCCCGTTCCAGGTATGATTAAATGTAAGCACGGCCACATTTTCCGGACAGAAGTAATCGGCAATTCTTGGGAAAAAGCCCCAGTCTCTAAATCCCTTAAAACCATGGCAAAATATGAATACCGGTACATCTATTTCCTTTGCTGGCAAGAATAAGTGGGCATGAATTTGCTGATCTTCAGCACCCGGAATAGAGAGGGAAATTTTTTCGGCCATATAACACAAAAAAAGCCTTGAACGGCAAGGCTTTTCGTTGTACCCGGGGCCGGGCTCGAACCGGCACGAGTGTTACCCCATTGGTGTTTGAGACCAACGCGTCTACCAATTCCGCCACCCGGGCAAAGTGGAACTGCAAAAATACGGTTTTCCTGTTAACTTAGGATGGTTTTGGCTGAATTATTCAGTTATTTTTTGAACCCTGGGGCCAAATTCAATGGCCTGCATATTCAATATCTTTCCCTGGTTTAATTCAAACCGGAGGGCAGTTCTTACCAGATGAAACCCCTGAATGCCGCAGCTCCCGGGATTGACAAACAGCATGTTTTTCAATGCGGGGTCTCTTTCCACCTTCAGAATATGGGAATGTCCGCAAATGAGCATTTTGGGTGGGTCGGCATACAACTGAGAAGTTATTTTAGGGTTATATCTTCCCGGTTTACCGGCAATATGGGTCATCCATACGGTGACACCTTCAGCAATAAATTTGTTGTGTTCAGGGAAAATCTTGCGTAGGTCTTGTCCATCAACATTTCCCCAACACGCCCTCACCGGTTTGCCCAGTTTCTCTATGGCTGTAAGCAAGGCAGTATTCAGCCAGTCGCCTGCATGCCATACCTCATCGGCTTCAGCACAGTGTCTGAGGATGCCCTCATCCACCCATCCGTGATTATCACTCAGCAATAGTACTTTCATGTTGTTTTCTATTAAAAAATCCGGCCCAGCCAATGGCTGCCAGCACAATCATTATTGGCATTACCGGCAGTAGGTAGCGCGCACTGCCCACCGGACCCACAATCAACAGCATATATAGTACTGTAGAAACCAGAATCCTTTTATGTGGCAAGTCCCTAAACAGGGCAAAAAATGACATCATTGTTTTTAACAATGCCAATAGGGCAAAGAAAATTATATAAATCCAATATAACGGGGGTTGTGAGGTCCTGATCTCTTTGCTGCCCATATTCATAAAACCATTCCCCTGCGGCAATTGAAAGAAAGCGATAAAATCATATCGACCGGGGTCTAACAGAGCCTTAGCAAAGCCCATAGCATGCAAATAGGCATATTTAACAGGTGACATTCTGATTGCTGTTTGGGTCTCATTTTGCATGAAATGATATTTTTCGGCAAAATTCATGCTGTCCATCCTGACTGCAGCCACACGATAATACATTTCCTCGCCGGAAAACTCCTCTTTGGTTAAGCTTCGAATATTGTACTCAAAAGCATTGGTGACAGAAATAGAGGAAAAGTGGAATATTCCGGTATGTTTTTGATTAACCCATGAAATAGAAAGTACGGACAGCATAGGAAGCATGAGCCACAATTTCTGTCTACCCTTGATCCAAAACAGCCCTATGAAAGCTAGCGAGGCCCAGGGCATGAAGACGGGTTTTAGTAGTAAAAGCGCTGTTACGGTCATTGAAACCTGAAGCCATTTTCTTTCGATAAAGGCCAAGGTGCCAATTATAATCAGTACCTGACAGAGAATATCCGGCATAATCATGGCCGTGTAATAGTACTGCAGGGGATACAGTAAAAGCAATACCAATGCAATCTTAAAACTAGTCTCCTTCCCTATTTTCAAGAGCAATTTGTGCATCAGAAAAGGTACCCATGCCGACAGCAAAAATTGAAACAACAGTAAAAGGTTGCTAACGTGAAAAATGGCAATCAACAAAGGATAACCGGGCGTGCGTCTTGTTTCGGGCAGACTGAGCTGTTCGCATGTATCGGCCGTTGAACAGGCACTCCAACCCTTGCCTGCCATTAGGTTTGTTGCTGAAGATTTGTACTCAGCAGTATCTACCAGTTCGGAGGGCAGAATGATTTGTTTACTCAGCGCCAGCAACAGCAGCAACAGATAAAGACCATAGAGCGGATATTGCTTATTGAAAGCCAAGAATGCCCTGTAGCGCTGTTTCATGTTGCCAAAATACTATTTTAATATCCAAAAGCGAACACCGGCCAACACAATGGTAAAAATCAGGGTTCCAACGGCAAATTCGAAGCGGACTGTTAATACAACGATACACAATAACAACAAAATACCCGACACCAGCAGCATTAATGTTCTGGGGCCGTTGGGATTACCGAGCGTTTGAACCAGCTGATTTCCGCTCAAATCCTGCACTTCATAATCAATGGCTTTCAGACCACCGAACAATGGTGTTCGATATGAAACCACTCGCTGTCCGGGCGAAGGCAGGATAACGGCATGATCCACCTCAATCTGCGAATGGTTCGCCAATACTACGGTATATTGCCGATTCCCATTGGGGAATACGCCCTGAAAGGCCTCTGAGCAGGTTGTTGTTGTCAATTGGGGTTTCAGAAATTCATCTGTGGTATATACCCCGTTAAGCAATAGAATTAAGACGGCACAAATTCGGGCCAGTTTTAACAATTTCACTTCCATTGAAGCAGATTAAAGGCCCTCTTAGAAAAGGGATAATCAGATTTCGGTTTCAGAATCCCACTGTTCCAAATAGTCGGCGACCTTACGCACAAACATGCCTCCCAGCGCGCCATCTACCACGCGATGGTCGTAGCTATGGCTCAGAAACATCATATGTCGGATGGCAATTACGTCACCATACTCGGTTTCAATCACAGCAGGTTTCTTGCGTATAGCACCTATGGCCATGATGGCTACCTGAGGTTGGTTGATAACAGGGGTTCCCATTACGTTGCCAAATGACCCTACATTGGTTACTGTGTAGGTTCCGCCTTGTATTTCATCAGGTGACAATTTACCTACCCTGGCCCTGTTAGCCAAATCATTTACCACACGGGTAATGCCCAGCAGGTTCATGGTATCGGCATTTTTAATCACAGGCACAATGAGATTTCCGTTTTGCTGTGCCACTGCCATGCCGATGTTAATGTTCTTTTTCTTAATGATTTTATCACCGTCCACCGATACATTGATCATCGGAAAATCCTTGATGGCTTTGGCGATAGCCCAAACAAAAACGGGGGTAAATGTAATATTTTCTCCTTCGCGCTTTTTGAATTTGTCCTTAACCTTGTTACGCCAGTTCACCAGATTGGTAACATCGGCCTCCACAAAACTGGTTACATGGGGACTGTTTCGTTTGCTCATGACCATGTGGTCGGCGATGAGTTTACGCACCCTGTCCATTTCAATGATTTCATCTCCGGCACCCAAGGAAACGGCCACTGGGGATTGTTTTTCTACCACCGTTGTGGCTGCGGAAGTCTGAACTTCCGGTGCGGAAGGTGTTATGGTTGCGGCTGGAGCAGCACCGCGGTTTTGAACATAGGTTAGGATATCCGACTTGGTAACTCGGCCTTCTTTGCCGGTTCCGGGAATGCGATCCAGTTCTTCCATGCCGATGCCTTCGGTTCTGGCAATATTGAGTACAAGAGGAGAATAAAACCTATCACCAAAACCTATCACCGGATGCAGTTACCGCTGCAGGGGCAGTAGGTTGTGCGTGATTTGTGGCAACTTCAATGGTCTTCTCCACTTCTTTCACTGGGTTAGACTGAGGAGGTGCAACTACAGCAGGAGCCGGAGCTGATGTAACGCTTCCTTCAGTGGCAATCATGGCCACGGGTTCGCCCACTTTCACTACTTGACCGTCTTTGTATAGCTGTTTCACCAATATACCAGACTCGGTACTGGGTATCTCGCTGTCCACCTTATCGGTAGCAATTTCCACAATGGGTTCATCTTTTTCAACCTTATCGCCTTCATTTTTTAGCCAGCGGATGATGGTTGCTTCGGCAATACTCTCGCCCATTTTGGGCATAAGGATGGGTTTTTCAGCCATAATATGGAGCTACAAAAATCGGGGTTTTTAGGGGTAACTGCAAATTTGTGTTTTCGAACCCTATTCATCGGTATCTGAATCTTCCGTCATTCCCAGTTTTTTCATGTAGTATGATACATAATTCATCCTGCCTTTGTCTCGGTTTTTTTCATAGGAATAATGAAGGTTTCGAAGCATTCTTTTTAGAATTTCAGGATTTTGGCAGGTATCAAAAAAAGCGGGCTGCGATTCCACCTTAATTACCTGGAGAAAATCACGGATGTTTTTATGTAAAAAAATCTGGCCCCTGCTAAATGGATTTATGTAAAATAGTATGGGGCCAAAATCTTCCCTATTGAGGCTTGCGGGCGCGCTGAAAGGGATGACGGGATTCAGGTGCGAGTCATCGCAATAGGCCAACACAAAATGCTGGGGTAAATTAACACCAAACACCGGCAACCCCAATTTTTGAGCAACGATAGCGTAAAGATTACATAGTGATATGGGATTACCAGAACGGGTTTCGATAACTCTGTTTATCAGGGAATTATCGGGATTGTGATAATCGTTTGAATTGCCTTTAAAATTGTATCTTTCGAAGAAAATATGGTTAAGAATCTTGATTTTATCATAAGGATTGGAAGCATTATACAGCGACATCCAGGCATCCATTCTCATTTTCTCTACAAAGTTTAGTACCAACGACTCATCCAGCCCGGGGTAATGAATTTTGCTAACCAGCAAACAGGCATGCAACAGTGATTTTTCAGTGGATTTCAACCAATCATCAAAGCCGGCTGATAATTCCTTTCGCTGAATATTCCGGATGATTTCTTCTATACGACCGGCCCGGAGCGGATCCTGATTGGTGAGCCAGTATTGTTCCAGTAGAGGAACTATTTCTGCGCCTTCGGAGAGAAGTCGACCCGCAACGGTTCCCACCACCTGCTCGTCGGTATCGTCCAGCAGGTATAACATGGCTTTCAGTTCAGATTCCGAAATCATGCGCCTCAAATATCAAATATACGAAATTTCCTCGATAAAAACAAATTAAATACCATACCGGGTACCCAGCCATTAATTTTTTTGCGGATACCTTAAAATTACTTTTTTTTGCGAGTAGTGGTTTTCTTCTCAGGTGCATTTTTCACCAGTTCTGCCACTTCTTCATAGGTAAGTTCTTCCGGTTTTTTTCCTGATGGAATTTTCACATTCTGTTTTCCGTAGCTAATGTAAGGACCATATTGTCCTTTCACGATTTTAAGATTTTTATCCTGATCAAATTCGCGGATAATCTTTGATTTTTCACTTTCTTTTTTGGCTTCAATCAATGGGATGGCTTCCTCTAGCGTAACGCCGGCCGGATTGGTGCCTCGAGGCAGGCCTACAAACAAATCACCGAATTTGATAAACGGACCAAAACGGCCTTTGCTTACGGAAAGTTTGTGGCCTTCATATTCACCAATCTCGATGGGAAATTGCGGTTCGGCAGCGAGGTTGGCCAGAAACTGCTCGGCGTCTGCTACTGTAAATGCGAGCAAATCGGTATTATGAGGAAGACTGTGGAACTTATCCCCTAGTTTGATGTATGGACCATAAGGTCCGGTTGAAACAATAACCTCGGTCCCGTTGGACATTGTCATTTTCTTTGGCAGTTCAAATAATTTAAGTGCGGCAGCCAAATCAATATTTTCCATATTCATCCCACCGGGAATGCTGGCGAACTTTTGTGGTTGACCATCATCTCGCGTCCCTATCTGAGCCACGGGACCATACTGCCCTAGTCGCACAAGTACAACCCTACCTGAAGCGGGATCCTGTCCGAGTATACGCTCTCCTGTTACATAGGTGGCGGTTTCTCTGGTACGCTGAATATTCTCTGAAAACGGGTCATAGAATGTTTGAAGCATTTCCTGCCAGCCCATATTCCCTTCAGCAATTTCGTCAAATTCCTTTTCTACAGAAGCGGTGAAACCATAATCCATAATCTGGTTAAAATGCTGCATCAGGAAATCAGTAACCAGCATCCCTATATCTGTAGGAAACAGTTTTTTCTTTTCGGCACCATAGTTTTCGGTTTTAACTTCACGCTTAATTCCCGATTGGTTCATCCATAACGAAACGTAATGGCGGGATTTGCCGTCACGGGATTCGGAGGTTACATACCTCCTCTTTTGAATGGTGCTGATGGTAGGCGCATAAGTGGAAGGTCTGCCGATACCCAGTTCTTCCATTTTTTTAACCAGTGCAGCTTCAGAGTAACGTGCTGCGGGTCTGCTGAATTTCTCCTCCGCTTTCATTTCAACATAGGCGAGAACGTCATTTACACTCACACGTGGCAAAACCCCATCCTCATCCTTCTCATCATCATCATCATTGCTTTCTATGTAAAGCTTTAAAAACCCATCAAACTTGATAACTTCACCTTCGGCGGTAAAAACCTCTGAATTTGTGGAATTACCGATGCTGATAATTGTTTTCTCCAGATCAGCTGTTTTCATCTGAGAGGCTACGGCCCTTTTCCAGATTAGGTCGTATAGTTTTTTCTGCTGTGGGTCGTCACCGGCAGCAGTTTTGTCAAAATAGGTAGGGCGTATGGCTTCGTGCGCTTCCTGGGCACTTTCATTTTTATTGCTAAATTTACGCACCTGGCTGTATTCGGGACCAAACATGGCGGTAATCTGGTCTTTGGCAGCAGCCACAGCCAACTGACTCATATTGACTGAGTCAGTACGCATGTAGGTGATATGTCCGTTTTCATAAAGGCGTTGCGCCAGTGACATGGTTTTGGAAACATCATAACCCAGTTTACGGGAAGCTTCCTGTTGCAACGTACTGGTGGTGAAAGGTGGTGCCGGATTTCTGTGTGTGGGCTTAACTTCGGTATTCAGCACCGTAAATTCCGCCTGCTGAACCTGTTTCAGAAAGGAAACGGCTTCGTCTTCTGTTTTAAACTTGCGGGTTAATTCTGCTTTTAAGGATTTGCCTTCCCGGTTGGTGAACAGGGCGCTAACCTTGAATTCGGACTGACTATTAAATGCATTGATTTCTCTTTCGCGCTCCACAATTAAGCGAACTGCCACTGACTGCACACGGCCTGCTGACAACCCTCCGCTTACCCTTTGCCACAAAATCGGCGAAAGTTCAAAACCTACGAGGCGATCCAGCACACGGCGGGCTTGCTGAGCATCCACCAGGTATTTATCTATACTTCTGGGATTTTCAACAGCTTTGAGTATAGCCGGTTTGGTGATTTCATTAAAAACAATGCGTTTGGTATTTTCTTCACTGAGGCCCAGCGTATCAAACAAATGCCAGCTAATGGCCTCTCCCTCGCGGTCTTCGTCCGTTGCCAGCCATACAACTTCGGCCTCCTGGGCCATCTTTTTCAGTTTCTTGACCAGTTCCTTTTTATCAGGGTCGATCTCGTATTTGGGTTTAAAGCCATTTTTTATATCAATGGCATTATTTCCGCGTCCTAAATCACGGATGTGTCCCATACTTGAGGTGACGGTAAAACCACTTCCCAGATATTTTTCAATGGTTTTGGCCTTAGCCGGAGACTCAACAATAACGAGGTTCTTCATCTTCAAAAAAATAACGATTCAACAATAAATCTAGGGTGCAAAGGTAATGGGTTTGATAATGAACCCGTTTCTTGTTTGTATGCGAACCAGATAAATTGAGCCGTTATCCACAGCGGGATTACCTAAGGTAATCAATGACTTACCCACAGGCATAAATTTTTTGCAGAGGGTTTGAATCACCCGTCCCTGTACATCACAGATATCTACGGTTACCGGCATCCCCATGGAGAGATTGAGTTCTAAAGTTGCATTATCTCTGGCTGGATTTGGGTAAACAGCCGCTTTCAATTCATCCTTTTCTATTATGTGGGTTCCTGAAAACCACTGGCTTACATTGATATCGTCTATCCAAACCGAGTTTCCGGAATTGCTGATCACATCAAAACGGAAGATGGCATTTTTTACGGTATCCAACCGATTTAACTGCGATAAAGAAGGAAGTGAAAAGAGTTTCCACTGAGAATTACTGGTAGGAACAAAACCAGGCTTGGCTGTACCACCGGAATATGCAAGGCCGGTACCTGTTCGTTCAAGAATCTGGCGGAATGAATTACCGCAATCTGTGGAAACAAATACCCTAAGAATTTCTGAAGCGCTTGCATCAGCGGTAGGCAGGGCGTAAGCAGCATAGAAAGAGAGTCGGGCAGGTAAACCCAGTTTGCCTAGTTTACTTAAGTCATAGGAGGGAGTGCGGAAACTAAACACCGTGCCGGCCGCGGTAAATGAATTGATCTTGGCCTGATAACTTTTGGCACCCGTGTAGGACACTGTATCTGCTAAAGTCCATCTGGAACCTGCAGGGGAAAGGTGTTGAAAACCACGGCCAATGGGATCGCTTTCAAATTTTTCTTCCGCATTGGGATAAAGTGCAGACTCCTGCCCTATTACTTCTATGTAATCGGTTACGGAAGATGAGTTACTGCCTTTTGCGTTTTGCACAGTGAGCGAAACTGAATATTTACCGGAAGTCTGGTAGATTACGACAGGACTTTCTGAAGATGAAGAGGGAGAAGATGAACCCGGTAAGCTCCAGCTTCGCGCTGTTACCGTGGCTTTGCAACTCATATCATAAAATTTTACCGGCTCGCCGGCACATACCACCCTATTGGAGGATGAAAATGAGGCAGTAGGCGGAGTAGATGAATTGGGGGTAATACCAGTAGCGAGCAAATTGGCTGCAGAAACATTCCCTGAGCGAGGCGCCCTGGTTAGATAATATTCCATTATTGCCTTTTGCTGATTGGTAAACATAGCCATGCAGCTGCCATCGCTGTAATCCATGTAATTTTCCCACTGATCGGGAAGATTGGGATTATCATTAGAGCAGCTATTTCCGTTGGCAGGGCAACTGGCATTGGTGAAGGTGGAGGCCACCGGAGGGGTATCGTCACACTTATCGTCATCATTACACCCACCCTGGAATGTGTGATACAATCCCAGCCAGTGTCCCACTTCATGTGTGAGGGTTCTGCCACTATCTCCTGGCACGGCTGTGCCAATGGTACCCACGCGGTCATGACGCATTACAATACCATCCACGGCAGAATTTGTGGCAAATGGAAATACAGCATAACCCAAGGTGGTGCCATTGCCCGAAGACTCTATGCTGGTTACCACCCAAATATTCAGGTACTTTGTATAGTCCCATCTTGCAATGGATTTAACGGTTGCATTTGATTGGTTTACATTCACTCCATATGGGCTGTAAACGCGATTTATGCCGTCTGTACATTTTCCTGAAGGATCTATACTGGCAAGCTTAAATTCTATCTGGCAATCGGCGGCCACCGCGGTAAACTGGCTGCGGATTTTGGTCCGGTTGGGATTGAGAAAATTAAAATCCTGATTCAATACCCGAACCTGATCCAGAATCTGTTCGCGGCTGATATTTTCAGCACCATTGGTATGGATGACGTGGAATACGACGGGAATGGTGTATTTGGCGGCTCTTCTTGCAGGATTTTTAACGGCCGCACTAATTTCTGCATTATACGCTGCACGTTTGGCAGCCAATGTAGGATCCTGTTTCAGCATCTGCTGATAATACAATTCTGTTCCGCATGAATGCTCGTGGTGAAACTGGGCTGATAAAGGTGTAAGGAAGGAAACCAGTAAAGCCGCTGCGGTAAATATTTTCTTCATGAATGGGTGCAAAAATAACCTTTTTGGTTTTGTATGGTTTTGAAATTTACAGGGATGACATTTAAATGACCTCAATCTCCCATAGGAAAGAATGCATCCGGGTGATAATATAGGTGCCTGCTAAAATGGGTAATAACAACCGACACAATGTCGAAACGCAATGGCCCGTTGTGCGGATTTTGCAGCAAATAATTTTGCGCTGCCCTAATCAGTTTGCGCTGTTTATCAGCATTTACCCTATCTTCGGGATGCACCTCATCATTTACCATTAATCTCGATTTTACCTCAATAAAAACCAGTCTGTTCCTATCTTTGGCAATAATGTCAATTTCCAGTTTGCCCGACCTCCAATTTCTATGGATGATTTCGAAACCTTTGTACATGAGAAAATCTGTGGCATAGCTTTCACCGACATCTCCCACTTGCTTTGAAGTCCCCATAAATCAAATATACAAAATATTCTACAAAAAATCAAGTATTTCAAAATCATGTATTTTTGCAAACATGCAAATGTGCAACCGAAAAGATTTGGGTTTAATGGATTACAAGGATGCGTGGGATTTGCAACTGTCTCTATTCGAAGAAAAAATTAAAGCAAAGACAAACGGACAAAAGCCGCCACATGATTTACTTTTTGTAGAACATCCGCATGTGTACACGTTTGGGAAAAGTGCGGAACGCAGCAACCTGCTTGCCGATGCAGAAACTTTGTCTCAAATAGGTGCCGGTGTTTATGATATTGAGCGTGGCGGTGATATTACGTATCATGGACCCGGGCAACTGGTGGCATACCCCATCTTCGACCTGGAGCAGCTGGGGGTGGGCGTGAAAGCGTTTGTGGAAGGCATTGAAACTGCCATCATACGCACATTGGCTGAGTGGGACATTGTGGCAGAAACGATTCCGGGCAGAATTGGGGTATGGTTAGACAAAGACAAGCCACAGGAAAGAAAAATTGCTGCCATTGGAATAAAATGCAGTCGCTTTGTCAGTATGCATGGACTTGCACTGAATGTTAACACCAACCTATCCATGTTTAACCATATTGTCCCATGTGGCATCTCTGACAAGCAGGTTTGCAGCATGGAGGGAGAACTGGGCCGACAAATTGACATGTTTGTCGTAAAAAACACCTTAGGCAAACATTTTGCATCTATTTTTGGATTACAATACAACGATGAACCGCAATAACATTATTTTACTTTCGGTGGTGGGCTTTTTTGCCATCATCTTCTTCTGGGGCTGCAACAAGTACAATGGTATTATCAAACAGGATGAAAATGTGAAGAATGCCTGGGGAAATGTGCAAACGAAATATCAGCGAAGAGCAGATTTGATTCCGGCACTTATTAGAACCGTTCAGGAAGCAGGCAAGAATGAAAAAAGCATTTTGGAATCTGTTACCAAAGCCCGTGCTGGCATCACAGAAGCCAAAGATGAAATCAGCAACGCCAAAACACCCCAGGATCTGGAAAGAGCCAACGCAAAAATCAGCAGCGCCTTTACGCTTGCGGTTGAGGCCTATCCTCAGGTTAGAAGTACAGAAGCGTATTTAAAATTACAGGACGAGATGCCGGGTACTGAAAACAGAATTGCCACAGCAAGGGATGATTATAATAATGCTGTAAGAGGCTACAACGTTGCCATACGCACCTTCCCCGGCAATATCGTAGCGGGATTTGGGGGATTCACCGTAAAGGATGAATTCAAAGCCGAGGCGGGTAGTGAGAAA
>JBEDNI010000079.1:0-18057 GCA_041170685.1 Bacteroidota bacterium
ACAAATTTGTGAATAGTCTCACCGTAGGTATGAATGGCACTAATCACCACCCAGCCGTGTTCATCTTCAAAACGGGTGGGCTCCATGTAAGGTTTGGCACCGCGCTTTACGGTTTCTTCAAAACTCTTGGTGGCATCATCTACCCATATACTTAGAAACTTTACACCATCACCATGTTGGATATGATGACGACTAATCTCAGAATCCGGATGTAAGGAAGTGGTGAGTACCAGGCGCACCTTTTCCTGCTGCAATACATAGCTTGCGCGGTCTCTAACACCCGTTTCCGGGCCTGAATAGGCCACTAGTTTATAGCCCCAGGCAGTTTGATAATAGTATGCACTTTGCTTAGCGTTGCCCACATAAAATTCTATGTGGTCAGTTCCGTTTAAGGGAAGAAAATCTTGAGCCGTCATTATCTCGGTTGTTTCCAAAGTCTCCATTGGCCTTCAAAATAACAACAAAATATTCAATTATCGCCAATTTTCAACATTAGGCAGGGTCCACATCAAAATCAAACCAAACCCCTTTAAAATCTGCCATAGCAATCACTTTAGATGAAGCATTCCACAGCAATTCTTTCACTTTCCCGGCGTCATCTTTTTGCTTATTCAACTTAATCAGGAGTTGCTGTAGATAATAATTACGCACCCTACCTACCATAGGTGCCTGCGGACCCATCATCCGCTCTTTGAGTATGCTTCTGAGTAAACCCGCAAAATACTTCGATGCCTCTTCTGCCTTGCGCAAATCCTTGTGTCTGATGGTCACTTTTATCATCCTAAAAAATGGTGGATACTGAAACTGTTGACGAAGCAGTATTTCTTGCTGTGCAATACCCACATAATCATCATTCAACACCGCCTGCAAAACGGGATGTGAAGTTTGCCTGGACTGAATCATTACCTGCCCCTGTTTTGCGCCCCTGCCAGCCCTTCCTGCAACCTGAAACAGCTGCTGAAAAGCCCGTTCATGGGTTCTAAAGTCCGGGATATTAAGCAGCATATCCGCATCGGGTACTGCCACCAGCCCCACATTTTGAAAATCCAGGCCCTTACTCAGCAACTGGGTGCCCACCAAAATATCGATATCGCCATTGGCAAAACCATTAAAAATCCGCTGAAAATCGCTGCGTTTACGGGCACTTTCCTGATCCAGACGGGCAATTCGTGCGGTGGGAAAAGCCAGTGCCAATTCCTCAGCAATGCGTTCGGTACCAAACCCTTTCATGGACACGGCCGTACTTCCGCATGCCGGACAAACATTCATGGGGGGCTGGGTGTGTCCACAATAGCCACAGCGCTGCTGTCCATTGCTTTTGTAATAGGTAAGGGTAATATCACAATTCACACAATGGGGTGTGTAACCACACATATCGCAATTGATATAGGGTACAAATCCTTTCCTGTTTTGATAAACAATAACCTGGCTTTTAGCTTCCAGACACTGACCTATGGATTCCAGCATGTGGTTATGAAATGGCCCTTTGGGCTTATTTTTTTTGCCTGCTTCCGCTGTATTTACGAGCAGCACCTGTGGCGGAGGAGTATGTATGTATCTTTTGTTTAAAATTACTTTTTCCCATCGACCTTCGGTACACAGATTCCACAATTCATAGGACGGTGTGGCACTGCCTGCCAATACCCTGCATTGGTGCAAACGTGCCAGTTGAATTGCGGCATCCCTGCCATGATAATGTGGCCGTTTATCAAACTGTTTGAAACTATTTTCGTGCTCCTCATCAATGACCACAATGCCCAGATCTGAAAAGGGAGCGAACAATGCTGATCTTGCACCTACAACAAAACGAACATCCCCGCGCAGTACTTTTTCATATAGTTCTGTCCGTTCATGGCCGCTGTAGTAGTTATGCCACACCCCCATTTCATTTCCAAAATAATGTTCCAGCCGAGAAACCAGCTGTTCGGTAAGCGCCACTTCAGGGATTAGTAATAACGCCTGTTTTCCATTATTTAGCGCCTGTTTTATTTGTTGAATGTATAAATACGTTTTACCGCTCCCGGTCACCCCGTAAAGCAGTACATTTTTGCCGGATTCAAAAGCAGCCGCTACCTGATCTGCGGCCATTTGCTGTTCGATGGTCAGTTCCAGTTCATCCGGTTCTGTTACCAATCGTGCGAGACGGTCCACCTGCCGCCTTTCCTGTGTCAGGAATCCCTTTTGAACCAATGACGATATCTGGGCTGCCTGCAGCCCGTGTTTTGAAAGCAATTCCTTCTTGGTCAGGCTGCCTTTCCCGAGACCCAGCACGGCCATGATGGCATCGGCTTGTTTAGGCGCTTTTTTTTCCAGCTGACTGAGTGTTTCTTTCGCAAAAACCTCATCGTTCCACTGGGGCGACAGCGAAATAATATCCTCCCACTTGGGGCGATAGCGTTCTGACACTTCCTCTTTTAACACAGCAACCCCTTTTATATACAGGGATCTTATTTGTTTCATGCCGCTCTTCTGTCCCAGCATTTCAGCTATGGCATCCGTTTTAAGCTCTTTGAGTTTTAACAGGGCATTTAATATTACAGATTCCTTTTCATCGAGCTCAGGAATATTTTCCGGGTCAAATTCAGGATGCAACGTAAGCAAACTCTCACTTTGCAGACGAAACCCTGCGGGTAATGCGGCTGCCATCACCTCTCCCGGATAACACATATAATAGGAAGCCACCCATTGCCAGAATTGCAGTTGAATAGGCAGCACCACCGGCTCCGCCTCCAGCATCTCCAGAATGTAGCTGGCAGTATATCCTATTGGCGGAGTTTCCGAAAACCTAAGAATAATGCCGGAATACACTTTTCGGGGTCCAAACTGAACGATAACACGGTGTCCGGCCTGCAACAGCTCATTTAACTCCTGCGGCACCCGATACACATAGGCCTTTGGTACCGGTAAAGGCAACAATACTTCGGCAAAAAGGGTTATTCGTTCGGACACACTGCGAAGATAAAACGCAGCAAGCCGGATAAAAAGAGAATTACATCCACACCACCACTATGGGTGAAAGCAAATGAATCACAATGCCGGCCTTGAGAATTGCATCGGCTGAGGAGAGACCCTGATTACCGGCAGTGCTGACAACTATGGCGCCTACCAGAAATGACAGAGAGGCAGAAATCAAACTTACAATGCTGTAAAAACCCATTCCATGATTAAAATTGGCATTTCCCAGAAACCACAGAGAAAGTAAAAGCATATTCAGTACCAGCAGCCACTTTCTTGCAAAGCGTGTTCCGGTAACCACCACCATGGTAGTATATCCAAAAATGATATTCCCTTTGTTGCCCTGTAAATCTTTGATTACTTCACGCGTGAACGCCAACATGAATAAACTTCCCATGTATAACAGCAACCCGGTATGCATATCTGAAAAATGTAGCCACATGGTCAGCAGTGGCGCCAGCGCCAGTATTGAGGCCGAAACCTCCCTCAACAAAGGTATTTTTTGTAATTTATGACTATAGAACCATAAGATAAAAACAAATACTGACATAAATAGAAATACTTTCAATGAAGCCATCAATGCCAGCAGTACGGCAGTTACACAAAAAATCACGTAGATGTTCAGTACGTATTCCTGACCAATCAAACGATACAACGTGGCGAATTTTGAACGATTCACCAAATCTTTGTCGGCATCATAAAACACATTGATGAGAAATGCACCTGCCACGGCGAAGGCGTTAGCCAGCACAATCAGATGCAATTTGCGATCCAGGAAAATCTGTTCAGGCGTCCTGTTTTCACCAAAAATAAAAAAAGCAAGTATATATTGTGCAGCCGTTAACAACAGCACATTATACCACCTCACCGCACCCAGCAGCAAGGTAAACTTGATCCATTTTTTCCGGCTTTGGCCGGTCATCCTATTCAAAACTGGTGAATAACCTGCAATTTATGGCCTTTTAGTAATATCTGTGCTTTTTCCAGATCTTCGGTAAAACCAAGTACGAAACCACCACCGCCGCTTCCGCAGAGTTTAAGATAATATGCATTGGTTTCTATACCTTTTCTCCAAAGGGTTTCGAACCGATCGGGAATCATGGGTCTGAAATTTTCCAAAAACAGGGTTGAGAGCTGTTTCAGGTTATCAAACAGGGGGCCTGTATCGCCTTTGAGGAATGCTTTCACACATTCATCGTTGTACTTTTTAAGTTGGGTTCTTACCAGGTTTCTGAAACCATCGTCCTTTAATTTTTGTAAAAACAAGGAAACCATACCCTGCGTTTTTCCGGGTGATCCGCTATCCATAAGGAAAATTGCTCTGCGCCCAGCTCTGTTTTTCCCTTTACCAAAATTGGTAGATTTAGATAGCAAATCAGGGGATCCAGTCCGGAACTTTTTCCGTGAAAATAACTCTCCATGGATGCCAGTAATTGTTTGAGATGCAGCAAATCATCGTTATCGCTTACAGAGTCTGGATTGATAGGATTTAAAGCGTAAGTATCGTATATGGCCGCAACCAGTGCGCCACTGCTGCCCACCCCAAAACCCTGAGGGATACTGCTGTCAAAGTAAAGACCACAGGAAATATCGCCACTCATTTTGTCGAGGTTTAGGAATCGCGTCAATTGATTGTTTTCGTCTGCCAGATAATGCCAGTAACTACGCAAACTATGATTGCTTTCCTTTTGCTCATCGGTCATTTCTGCCCCCGCCATCAGTAGTTTTCCTTTGTAGAAATGATACGGAATGCTTAAGCCCATGGCGTTTTCAATGATACCATACTCACCGAACAATAGAATTTTGGAATAATAGAGGGTATCTTTCAGCATGGTATTTTAATCAATTCGAACCGGTGCAGATCCAATTGCGCTGCAAAAGTACTGCTTGTTCTGACAATAATCTAACAATTGGGACTCAATAAAGTTTTTAACTTGCTGATATTGAGCTTTTGGAAACAACAGATGCACATTGGCGCCGGCATCCAGCGTAAACATAAGTGAAATACCAGTATCTTTTCTAAACGCCCACACCGCTTCAATTACAGACAATGTGGCGGGACGCATGAGAATAAAATAAGGATTGCTGAGCATCATCATGGCGTGCAATTGCAGTGCTTCTTGCTCTACAATTCGGATAAAGTCAGGCATATCCCCTGTTATAAGGGCCTGGATTATTTCCGTGAGATGCAATGTAGCTTCTCCATATCGGGCGGCAGCGAAAGGGTTTCCCTTCAATAATCCATGCCCCACCGTGCTGCTTACTGATTTTTCTCCCGCATCAATAATCAGAACCGCATCCATCATCTCATGAAATGCGCTGTGCATAGGGTAAGGCAAGGGAATGGCAAATTCATCATTGCTGCCTTCAATTTCCGGGTGAATACCCCAGATAGCGGGTTCTTCATACATACTGCGACAGGCACTGCCACTCCCCATGCGGGCCGTGCGGCTGATTTGTTCAGATTCCAAAACCCTGCCTGTATACTGATGCTCCAGTGCTGCAAGGCAGCAGGATAATGCGCCGAATCCTGAAGCACTGCTGGCAATGCCTGTTCCATGCGGAAAATTATTGGATGAATGAATATGCAGTCGAAATGCTCTCAAAATGCTGTATTCATGCTCAACACGGTCGAAAAAATCGCTGAGTTTAGGGATAAAAGAAGGTTTTGGCTGTCCATCAAAGAAGAAATCAAACGATGGTTTACCGGTGGTATTGTTCCCTTCAACCGAAACGGTGGTCTCAGTATACAGGTCCCTGAGGGTAAAACTAATGCTGGGATTGGCCGGAAGCTGAATACCGCCGGTTTTCTTCCCCCAGTATTTCACCAGGGCTATGTTAGACGAGCAACGATAGGTCGATTTCACTTGTTTTTGTCCTTTTTTTTCGCTATATTGAGATTACAAACTCATTCCAGGGAACAAGTTGCATGTTTTCAAATGCAGATTCATTGGCCTCCAGATAAGTGCGGTTGATGAGCAACACATCCCCGCCCCAAGCCCCCAGATATTTGCACAATCCTCCTTTAACGGGGGATAAACCCAAGGTTTCATAAGGACGAGGTAAATCAAGACGCTGAGCCAGCAACGCCTGCCACATTTCCAGCATCGCCTCCAGCATGGGCAGACTGCGCGGTGTTTTAATGGCCTGAATGCAGGCATTCATCTGCTGAAGGAGCGCAACATCAGTCTGTATGATTTCCAGCTGCTTTTTAACGTCATTTAATGCTTCGCGACTATTTTGCTTTTTACCCGGAAAGGCCAGGTACCAGTGTTGGGTGAAATCACCGGACAATTGCCATGCAGACCAGTTAGGCTCAGTTTGTTCACGCCAATAAACCAATGGTTTACCCAGATTTCCCACGGCAATATCATATCCGCTGCCACCCAAAACACGCTCCTGCAAATCATGCGCATCAACCCCACTCCATTTGGCCAGATTGCATACCATGGTGCTGCTGCTGCCCAGTCCAAAGGTTCTGTCAAATTCACATTCGGTCTCTAAGCGGATATTTTTATGCAAAAAGAAATCCGGTTTTTGCTCTTTAATCTGCAATAATAGTTTCAGCAAAGTATCAGAATATGCCGAATGACTTGTTTCAGATACATGCATAATGTCGGTATCTATCCTACATTCAAACCAAATGGTTCCATCTGCATCTTTGCTTTGCCACACCAGTTTAGACACTCCTTTTGCGGGCATTTCCCATACATGCTGCCATTGACCCGCTTTTACAGGCAGTGCCAGGGCTTCCACACCGCACATCACAGCGTATTCGCCGGCCAGCAAAATTTTACCATGGGAAAAATAGGATTTCACAGCTTAATTGGATTGTGCGGTCACCCCGCGTAGACTGCAAAACACCCGAACGGCCTCTGAATAGCTGACCACATGATCCTTGAAGTAATCAACAATCTTTTCTTTCTCCTCATCGGTGGCCTCCAGTTGGTTGAGAATATTCAGCAAATGCATCTTCATGTGTCCTTTTTGTATACCGCTGGTGATGAGACTGCGCACGGCGCTGAAGTTTTGGGCCAGACCTGCAACAGCCACAATCTGCATCAATTCTGCAGCACCCGGATTACCGAGAATTTCATGGGCAAATTTCACCATGGGATGTAGATTGGTTATACCACCTACTGTTCCCAGCGAAAGAGGAATTTCCAATGAAAAAACAAATCGATTATTTACAATTTCGGCATGGGTAAGACTACGGTAATTGCCACTTCTGGAGGCAAAAGCGTGAGCGCATGCTTCCACGGCCCTAAAATCGTTGCCGGTAGCCAGCACCACAGCGTCAATGCCGTTCATAATGCCCTTGTTGTGCGTTACAGCCCGATAAGGCTCTATTTCTGCAATTCGAATGGCACGGCAAAATTTATCAGCAAATTCGCGATTACCGATTCCACTTCCTTCATTTATATCATCAATATTGCATGAAACCTCTGCTCTGACAATACATTCCGGGGTATAATTACTCAAAATGCTCATTACAATCTGAACTTTACGTTCCGGAACATTCAAGGTTTCATCTTCAGCGATTTCTGTTTGCAGTGTTTTGGCAAAATTTTCCAGGCATGAGTTGATAAAATTGGCACCCATGCTGTCGCAGGTTTCAAATGTGGCTTCCAGCTGGTAATATCCCGGCTCAAGCTCGGTTTTGTCGCGCAGCTGAATATCGGCAATCCCTCCACCCCTGAGTACCATGTTGCGTGTGAGGGGTTCTGCCTGATTAAAAAACTTACTTTTAACCCTGTCAAAAAAACTGAAAAGTTGCTCTGGATCAGCTCCTTCCCATAAAAAATGGACATGCCCAATTTTCCGGGTGCTGATAACACGGGTTTGAAAACCGCCACGATCCAGCCAGAAATTGGCTGCTTTGGCCGCTGCGGCTACCACGCTGCTCTCTTCTATGGCCATGGGCAATGCATACAATTTTCCGTTGATCAGAAAATTGGGGGCAACACCAAAAGGCAAGTAATAATTGCTGATGGTATTTTCAATAAATTCATCGTGCAGTTTTTGAACTTCTTCATCAGTGTGCCAGTATCCGCTGAGCATGGACTGAGATAATTCCGGTTTTTGGCTGTACCTTGAAATAAGCCATTCAAGTTTTGCGTGTTTGCTGAGTTTACTAAATCCTTTAACAGGCTGAATGTTTTTCATTTTTTAATGGTAAGAAAAGTATAAGCAAGTTCCAATCCCCGAATTTGATTTTCGGTAAATTCCATTAGTTCATCTTCACTGCGCATGGCGTGCTTTAAAAATGCCGATGCCTGCGCATACAGCGATTTCCAGGGCAAACGCTGAACGTGATAATACCCGTCCAGAAAGTTTTTAATTCCGCCGGAAACAATGAATGCGCGTGTTTTAACGATATTTTGAGGAGCAGTGCAAAGTTCTGCTGCCCAGCTTACCATTTCATTGGCATTATGGCCAATATTGGCCACAGGTCCAAACTGTTCTCTGAAAAAATCATCACGCCTCAGGTTTTCGAGCATGCTAAAGTTGGTACCACCGGAAGCACCGAATTCTATGGCTTCGAGAGGTAGCTGTGCCAATGCTTTTAGGCTTGAAGGCCCAAACCCCTGCCCTACCTCCTTAACCATAACCGGAAAGTCGGCCATTTCCAGAAATTGTGCGATGGTATGTATAGGGGGATTGACAATTCGGTCACCTTCGGGTTGTAGCCACTCCTGCAAAGGATTGACGTGGATAATCAAACCATCTGCCTCCAGTCGGTTTACCATATCCCGTATTTTATCAAACTGATTTAGGGCAAGCAACTCCTCTACCTGCGCAATTCCCAGATTGGCAAATAATGGCTGATCTCCCATGAATTTCCGAACAGCAAAATCATGAAAATAGTCATTGCTTTCAAGTAAAGACCGACAGCTGCCCAAACCCATCCCAAGGCCAAAATTTTTACAAGCCAAAGCCAGATTGCGGTTAATGTTGCCCGCCAACTGTGCTCCGCCGGTCATGCTACTGATCCACAATGGAGCCTTTAAAATCTTACCTGCCAGCTGCAACGGAGGTATGCAGCCGGAAACCGGGTGCGCATGAAGCATGGGCTCGTAATAGAATCGATCATCCAGGCCGTTGGATTGTGCCTCGAAGGCCAGCTGAATATGATCTGTTTTGCGGGAGCTGAGGTCGTTATTTTCCAAAATGAATACAAAGGTAACGAATAGCCCTGTGGAATGTTTGCCTGCTAGTCGTTAAACAAAGTCATTCTGTCGTAAGCAGAAGTTCAGGGATTTAGTTTGGGGTTGTTTTTATGCCTTTCGGCATCCCTCAGGTTCTTCTTTTCAAGATTTTTCTCAAATGCTTCGGTCAGATTCACACCGGTTTGATTGGCAAGGCAAATTAACACCCACAACACATCTGCCATTTCATCTCCCAGATTCCTGTTTAAATCTGTTTCTTTGAAACTCTGGTCGCCATAAGTTCTGGCCATGATGCGCGCCAGCTCTCCCACTTCCTCGGTTAAAACTGCCATGTTGGTCAATTCTGAAAAATAACGTACCCCAACATTTTTAATCCATTCATCTACCCTCTGCTGGGCCTGTGAAAGCGTAATTTCCTGCATATTGCAAACATAAGAATCAATGGGTAACATTGCATCAGCCATGCAAATTCCATTACTTCCCAAAACAACCGGCTGTCGATTTCGCAAAATGGAACTTCATGATGCACCGAGAATCCTGGAAATCCATGCTGATATTGAAACTCAGCGATTTACCCGGCTATTGCGGCAGCAATCCCTGTCGGACATTATATCATGGCTTAATTACTACCCTCATTACAAGCGTCATGGATTCGGGTTATGGGCTATAGAGCATAATGATAGTGGCTTACTGGTCGGCTTGTGTGGCCTCAGGGTGCGAAAAGATCTCAACAACCGCATTGATATATCCTATAGAATGCACCCTGAATTCAGGGGAAAGGGCATTGCTACAGACGCAGTGAAAACATGTGTAGAATGGGGTTTTCTCACACTCAAACTGTCTTCGATTCTGGCACAGGTGCACCGAGACAATACCATTTCAATGCACATATTATCAAAACTTGGCTTTAATAAAACCGCGGAAGATGGGATATGGGCAGATCTAATTAAAAAATCACCGTTTAAAACGGAGATTCAAATTGGCTGAAATCAGGATGAAGCGTATCCTTCTGTGACAGTATCGGTTGATCAATGCCCCAGTTTATTTCCAGAGCAGGGCTATTCCATATTACTCCCCCTTCTGCAGACGGGGCATAGTAGTCGCTGCATTTATACTGAAATATGGTATGATCCTCCAGCGTAGCAAAACCATGTGCAAATCCTTTAGGAATAAATAACATGAGAAAATTATCGGCCGTTAATTCCACCGCGAATGTTTTTCCATAGGTAGGAGAATCTTTTCTGATATCAACCACCACATCGAGCACAGCACCGGCCACCACCCTTACGAGTTTGTCCTGGGCATGGGGCGGGGCCTGAAAATGCAATCCACGCACTATCCCACGGTTGGACAAACTCTGATTATCCTGCACAAAATTGATATCTAGGCCACGGCCTTTGAAAAAATCTGCGCGGTAGCTTTCATAGAAATGCCCCCTGTGGTCGGCATAAACATTGGGTTTCAGCAACCACAATCCCGGAATTGGCTCGTTAATTATTTCCATTGTATTGGACAGTTGCAAATATTTTATATTTAAAAGATATTTTGTAATTTTACATTTGCACATATCGTTAAAAACCCTAATTATGGAAACAACGCCCACCAACCAGGCCGAACAAAAAAATCGCAACAGTAAGGCACTGCTGTACACCATCATCGGCATTTTATTAGCCCTGAATGCCGGATTGTTTTACATGTGGCAAAAAGGCGGCAATGAAAAAGAAATCGTGGAAAAGAAACTGGTAACTACAGAAGGTAACCTAAAAGAAAAAACAGCCGCACTGGAAGAAGCAGAATTTTTACTTGAAAAATTCAGGCGTGACAGCGCTGCATTGGTAGATAACAATAAAGAGCTAAATGCTGACCTTATAAAACGGAAGAACGAGATTGCTACACTGGTAAGCAAACTGCGTAACAATAAAAATGCCAGCGATGCTGAAATTGCGGAATTAAAGGCAAAAATCGAAGCTCTGTCGCTGCAATTAGATCAATTACAGAAAGAAAATGAAGAGTTAAAGGAGGTAAACAATCAGTTGCAACTGGAAAAAGAGGCCGCAGTTACTGAAAATAAGCAGTTGAGTGCTGAAAAGAAGAAATACAAAAATATTGCACAGCGATTGCAGGCAGGAAGTATTAAAGTAGAAGCGCTCAAAAAACGCTGGATTACAGGTAAGGAAGCCACCACCAACCGTGCCAAAGATGTAGAAGCTTTCAGAACTTCATTTACACTGGCTGAAAACAAAGTAGCAGAACCCGGAGATAAAACCATCTTTGTGAAAGTGACCGGTCCGGAAGGCATCACGCTGACCAATCCCGGCAATGAAGGCGGCACATTCGAGTATGAAAACAAAGAGAGCAAATACACCTATAAATTCTCTGTATCCTACGACCAGGAGAGCAAGGCCGTACCTGCCACCAAATGGCGCCCTGCCAGGGATTTGAAAAAAGGCAAATACACTATTGAACTGTATTGCGACGGATTTAAAATTGGCAGTGAAGTGCTGGATTTGAAATAAAAGATAGAATGTAACAAAAAAACACCCTTAATTGGGTGTTTTTTATTTAAGGCTAATTGGATTTTGGCAGACTCGCATATATGACACATTGTGATAAGCCCTAAATAGTTTTGATGTGACAGTGACTGCTGCCAAACTAACAATCAATCTAGCCAAAATTACCGGAGAGAAATTTGGGCAAACGGAGAAATTACTGAGTGAGATATACGCTGAGCGCTAATGGCTTATTCGTCGCCGGGCCTTGATTTTTTATCGCGCAGCCTTGCCAGTTTTTCGCGGGCTTCGGCCACCAGCTCCTGAATTTCAAAGTTCTCGGCCACACTGTTCCAGGTGGCTTTGGCATTGAATTCATCCTTGGTTTTCAAGAATGCATCGCCCAGCAACAACATGGATTTACCCACCCAAAAGTCATAACTGTTAAACTGATCCAGCACACCATAGCAGGATTCTTTGGCCAGCTCAAATCGCGGTATTTGGCCTCAGCAGCAAACTTGTTGTTGTATTTGGTATAAGCCTCCTTAAAACGAACCAAGGCATCTGCCCACTTTTTATCCTGCACATCCGCTTTACCAATAAATACAAGGGCTTCAGCCTTTAAATCATCCGTACTGCTGAGCTCAGTTCCAATTTTCGCCGCCAGGATCCTTCCTTCTGCCCAGTTGTTTTGCTGTTCGTAGCAACGGAGCATATTTTTCCATGCCTGATGTCTTTTTTCCTTGTCGCGGGTTATTTGCTCAAGGCGGGTCAGGTAGGGCATTACATCACTGCAACTTGCTTTAGACCCCAAAATTTCAAGCACGCTAAGCACAGCATCCTCTTGAAATTCAAAGCCGTTGGATTCAGCGGCAATTTTATAGTGCGGCAAGGCTTCGTTGGCTTGTTTCAATTCTTCATGGCAAACTGCCTTATAATAATTAGCAGCCACTTTAAAAAAACCTCTGCTAACCTCTGTCAGGTATTCCTGAAAAGCCGTTGCGGCCTCTTTGTATTTATCTCTTTCATACAGGTTGAACGCAGTGAAATAAAGTAAACTATCCGTTTCGGAGGCCGTCATACCGCCTCTGTTTTTCGTCCATTTAACAAACTCACCACCCTTACCCTGGTCTGTGTATATGCGTTTCACGTTTTCAGAGGCAGTTTTTGCTTCCGGAGTACCCGGAAACTGATCAAAAAGACGCGTATACATTTCTACTGCCTTATCACTCTGCCCGTTATTATTGTATAACCGCCCCAGATTCAGCAGACAGCGCAGCACCAGCGGATGGGTTTTAAATTCATCCACAAGGGAGGCGTAATATCGCTCAGCCTCGCGACTGCTGCCTGCAACCCAGTACTCAGAGCCCAGCTCAAAGTAGGCATCCGGTAAAAATCGGCTTGACGAAAAATCTGCCACCAGGCGTTTCAGTGCTGTTATTTTTTTCTCACGCATTCCCGAAAGGTCAAATAGCTGACCTTGAAGCCCATACAACATTCCGGTCTGATATAAAGCATAATCGGCATCTGCCCCTTTTTTACCGGTAACATAGGCATACGCCGTAATAGCGTCTTCCATATGCTTTCGCTTTTGGACATTGGCCTCTTTGCCTAACTTGGCTGCCTGTGAATAGTTACAGTCACCCAAACGCAACTGAGCATCGTTATAAATTCGCTCATCATAGCGACCACGGCTGATGGTTTTCAGGAATTTTTCAAAATACGGAATGGCGTCTCCATAAGACTCTTCCTTGTAGCGGCTATAACCCAATCCGTAAAACGCAAAAGGATATACCTCAAGATCGCTTACGCCGGGAGCATCCAGAAAACGCTGATAAAAATCTGAAACCTGATTAAACTTACCTTGCTGCATATATACCTCCGCTTTCCACAATGCTGCCTGCCCTGACAGATTGCGATTGGCTGATTTTGACATGCACTTATCGAACATGGCCGATGCTTCCTCCCAGTTTCTGTTTTTAAACAACTCCATACCCCTTGCCAGACTCACCCGCTGAAATGCTTCTTCCGTCTGAGGGTCAGGATCGGAGATACTCTCCAGCACTGCCGCTGCGTCTCTGTAATTATCCGTATTCAGCAATAGACCTGCCAATAGTTTTTTAGCTTCTTTACTTTTGGAAGAATTCCCATACGCTGATATATACTTCTGAAGCAAGGTAGCAGCATTGCTTTCATTCAGCTCTACCGATATTTTCGCCTGATTTAACAGTGCATCCTGTGCCACTTCTCTGCTATAACCGTTTCTATAAGCTTCAGCAAATGCATTCATGGCGTCACGTTTGCTTCTCAGTTTCAAATAGCAATCTCCCAGGTTGTAACTTGCATATTGTGCAAGGCTGTCGCCCAGATAGGCAATGTTTTTAAACCATTCTACGGCTCTGGTACATTGCTCGGCTTTATAATTGGCAAATCCAAATTCATACACTTCATTTCTATCCAGACTGTCGAGGGTCATACCGCTGGCATTATAAGCCTCGGCTGCCTGCGAATATTTACCCAGGCGGTAGTAACACTTTCCTTTCAAAAAACTTACTCTGCCGGCAGGTACTCCCCCCTTAATTTTATCGGCTGCCAGCAACGCTTTATCATATTGGTTTTGCAGATAATAGATCTGGGCGATATATAGTTTCACCGCTTTCGGTCCCTCATCTTCAATGGAATGAAAGGAAGTCAGGGCATCGGCATATTGCCCATTGTAATAGGCACAATAGGCATAGTAATACAGCGCCAAAGTTTTATATTCGTTATTTCTCTTTGTTAACGGCTGCAAGGTTTCGGCCGCATCTTTATATTTTTTTGTACTCACCTGGCAATACCCTTTTCTAAAGTAAAATCGGTCTGAAATATCTCCGGATATGGCCGACTGATCCACATTTTTATAATAGGACAACGCAGTAGAATATTTTTGCTTCAGGTAATAAAAATCTCCCATGGCAAGATTGGCCATGTGGGTTTTGTGGGATCCGGGATTATTGAGCAGAAACCGCCTTACGGAAGCTTCTCCATCAGTGTGCCCCGCATACATCTTACTCACGGAAAGATAATATTCTGCTTCTATCCGGTTGGTTAGCACCTCATCACTCTGCAAATACAATCCCAGCTGGGTAACAGCCGCATTGTATTTTTTCTCATCAAATAACTCAACCCCGCGCTGATAGTAAATGCCGGGATAGCGATTGGCCTGTGTTTCCTGTCCCGCCAAACGCAATGCAAAGACAGAAGTGAGCAGTAAAAGACGAATTTTCATATTCCTTATCAAAATTACAACGGCTTATTTATGCAAAATCTTTTACTTCTGCACAATCAGACCATGCGTATTAAAGATAAGACGCTATGAGGACAGCGTTATTTCTATTGGAAAAGCCACCGTCCAGCAATGACTGTCTGTGCAGCAATGCTTCTTCCTCAAAACTAGACAACCAGGCACTTTGGGTTGACTTTATTAATTGTTCTGTATCATCCGCGACCATACACAGAGATTCCAACCCGGTTTCTGCCACCATGGGCCGGTTAGCCACACAAAATCGGCCCTTGTGTAAGGCATTCAACAGCTTCAGTTTTATTCCGGTAGACTGAAATGTTACCAGCAGATTAACTTGTGCCTGAATAATTTTTTGTAAAATTTCTTCACTGCTGATATCCGAAAGCAGGGTCACATTGGACATACCTCCTGCAGCTGTCTTCAATTGTCTTGTGGGTTGATTGCCCGCAATGAAACAAGGCATATCCAGAAAGGGAAAAACCTCATGCACCAAAAAAAGGGCTGCCTTATTATTTTCACCCACACCCAAGTTGCCGTGATACAGCACAAATTCGCCCCTGCCTGTCTGAGATTCTACCCTGTCGGAGGTATGAAATGCAGGCAGATACTGCACCCTGCTGAACTTGGTTTTGTAATAGGTTGTATCCTTAGGTGAAATGGGCATAATCAGGTTGGCATATCCCAGCACAGACTCATATCTGCGCAGTCTTTCACTCTCAATGCGAAAAAAATACTTCTTAAAAAAACTGGTTTCTGCCTCTTCCAGAAACTGATAGTAGTCATGCTCCACGTTATGGGTTCTAACCATTTTAAATCTTCCGGACAATTCCGGAGCAGATAGCAAAGCAGTACTGTGCAGACCTTCAAACAAGATCGGAGCATCATCTTTACACAGATTAAACAACAACGTCTCGTCAGTACGTGTGGCCACTATGTAGGGCAATTCTCCCGTGAATGGATTTTTGAACCGTTTTCGCTCGTAATAAAAAACCTGCTGACAAAGACTTTCCAAATGGGGTGATGCAGTTTTTCCACCATACAGAAATACATGCAATTTTATCTTCACGCCCTGCTCACTCAGCGCCCTGATTTTATAATAAATATCAATAACCCCACCGTAATCAGCAGGATATGGCATATCGAATGCAATGATATGGAGGGTTTTAGACACGTTTAAAGACTTTATCAAAAATTGTTATCAGATGCTCCTTTTCATGCTCCCAGTTCCACGCTTCACGTGCTTTGATACAATTTTGCGATAATCGCAAATGTACCTCATTATCATTTAGTAATAATTGCAAATTTTGACCGATTGCCTCAACATCGGGCTCGGTGAGCAGCCCTACTTCATAGGTAGCGTTGAGTTTTACATATTCCTCAAATGGATTGATGAGCGAAGGGAGACCGGCATGGACGTAATCAAAAAACTTATTATTGAGTGAAAGTTGATAGCTAAGCCCCATCGGTTCGCTTACATTATAGCCAATCCATGCCCGTGAAGTGAGCTCGGGTAGCGCAGATGGAGGAAGTTTCCCCAAAAACACAACCCTGTCAGTAAGCCCCTCATCAACAACCAGTTGCCGAAGCTGGCTACTTAGATCCCCTTCACCGGCCAACAATAATCTGGTATTAACGGCATGCATGGCTTTGATGAGATTCTCAAGCCCTCTCCCTTTGTTCAATGCCCCCTGATAGAGAATAAACCTTTCCGCTTCCGGCCGGTAGGGCAATCCCCTGAATACAGGCGGCATATTTCTCACCACTTCAACCTTTCGGCCATACGCTGTTTCAAACCATCCGGCCAAAGCAGGCCCCACAGTAATGCACAAGTCCGCACGGGAAAACGCCATCTTTTCGGTAAGTTGCCATATTCGCTGAACCGCCTTCCTGTCAATTACTTCAGGCACCCGGCTAAACAACTCATGGGCATCAAACACCCACGGCTTTCTTCGAATTAGTGAAACCAAACGTGCCGGCCATGCCGTATCGCAATCCACCGCCCAAAGGCAATCAAAGGATTGAAACAGCAGCCAGCATAGCAGACGCAGATTATATTCCAGGTAAAATAACTTACCCTTATTAATCAAACAACGAAAGCGCTTTACCGAAAATCCAAGCCCTGAGGCAGATGCTGAATCCTGCCATTCTCTACCCACCAGTTTCACCCGGTAACCGGCCTCGGCAAAAGCCCCCACAATACGGTGCATACGCTGATCCGTAACCAGATCATTGGTGACTGTAAAAATAATTGAACTTATCGGCCTACCCAAATCAGTTTCCCTTCAGAATTGCTTGCAATAATACCCTCGTCCATCAATAATCGCAATTGTTTTACGCCTGCATCATCAGAAAGCCATTCCAGCACCCCGTTATAATCTGTTTGATGGTTTTCTAAATAAACTTTAATCCTCTCCGACCATTGTTGCGTTGGTGCTGCCCCCGATTTCTTTTTTCTGGCACACAAATCACAATGTCCGCAGGCATCGGCTGTTTTAGAAGTGAAATAAGCAATCCACCAGGAGGCCCTGCAGTCTTTGTGGCAGGTATACAGCTGCATTTGTTCAATGGCCTGAAGGCGTGCTTTTTTCAATGGTTCCAGGTTTTTGGTATTAAATACCGGCCTTGAATGCCTCGGATCATATAAAAACACCCTGGGTTTTTCGGTAGCAGGACGATAATCCAGTATTTGCATGGCCTGCAGACGTTTTAGTGTTTCTGTAAGTGCTGCTTCCTTTATTCTGAGTCGTTTACAAAGCACACTTTCAAAAATGGGAATATAGTTATCCAGAATACCTGCATGGGAACGCAGCAGCAAATCGATGACAGGCTCAAATTCAGGATAACGTATTTTAAAATCATACACTGCCGTATAATCGGCAGAAATATGGATGGCTGAGGGGGTATGAATCCCTTCCGAGAGACTGAAAAACTGCAATAATTCCAGGGATTTGAGACCGTGAATAAATTCAGACAACTGGAATCGGTATCGACCGGCAATTTCAGCCGGATCCAGTTCATACCATTGATGCATGCCTCCGCCCTCAGGAATATTGAGATGCGCCATCAAAGCATGGTATACACGGGCCAGGACATCCGCATTAGGAAAACGGGCATCCACCTGTACCCGCATTTGTTCGAAATCGGAAGGGCGATATAACAT
>JBEDNI010000080.1:0-15463 GCA_041170685.1 Bacteroidota bacterium
ATATTACCTCGGCATGCTTATATTTGTAATGATAATCACGTACAATGGCTTTCTATCATAAATCCGGTGCTATTCCTCACAAAAGACACACCCAGTTTCGCAAGCCCAACGGTGACCTCTATTCAGAAGAATTGGTCAGCACTGAGGGTTTCAACAGTATTTATTCCCTAATATACCATTGTCACCCGCCTACATTAGTATCCAACATTGGGGAACCCTACAGCATCGAACCCAAGGTGGCCATGGCAAAAAACATGCAACACCGCAGCTATCTCACATGGAAAGTACCGTCAGAAGCTGATTACATCAAAAGCCGTAAAGTGTTGCTGATGAATCATGATATTCAGATTGGCGTTTCAGCTCCAAAGCAAAGCATGCATGATTACTTTTTCAAAAACGCCGATGGGGATGAAGTGCTCTTCATACATGAAGGAGAGGGATATCTGGAAACCATCTACGGGCGCATTGATTTTGAATACGGTGATTACCTGGTAATACCCAGAGGTACCATTTACAAATTGCATTTTAGCAGCTCCAACAATAGAATCTTTTTTGTAGAATCACCCAGTCCTGTGTATCCTCCCAAGCGCTACCAGAATAGCATGGGACAATTGCTTGAACATTCCCCTTACTGCGAACGCGACATTAAATTACCCCATGGGCTGCAAACCCATGACGAAAAAGGGGAGTTTCAGGTAATGATAAAAAAACAGGGAAATATTTGGCCATATACCTACGCTACGCATCCTTTTGACGCGATTGGATGGGATGGTTTTCTGTATCCGTTTGGTTTCAGTATTCACAATTATGAACCCATTACCGGCAGATTGCACATGCCACCACCCATCCATCAGACTTTTGAAGGCAAGGGATACGTAATTTGTAGTTTTGTACCACGCCTGTATGATTATCATCCATTGAGCGTTCCTGCACCCTACAATCACAGCAATGTAGACAGTGATGAAATTCTTTACTACGTAGACGGTGATTTTATGAGCCGCAAACATGTGGAGCGGGGTATGATAACACTTCACCCAAAAGGCATCCCCCATGGTCCGCACCCGGGAACGGTGGAAAAAAGTCTGGGGCAGAAAGAAACCCGTGAACTTGCGGTGATGATAGATCCGTTTTCCCCATTGATGATTACCGAAGAAGCCCTAAAACTTGAAGATCCCGCCTACTGGAAAAGCTGGGTTGAATAATTGATATAACTGTCTTTAAATGAAAACTATAAAATTACTTAATTGCTTTGTTTTAGGGTGTTTTATTACCCTAAATTATGCTCAGGTTGCCCCTAAAAATTACAGCAAAAAGGTAAATAAAACCTATAAAAGGCTGACAAAACAAGTTTCGGCTAACACACACAATCAAAATGGGAAGAAAATGGCTACGCCTGATCTTTTCTGGGCGCAGGAGTACATTGCCACCATGGATCCGATAACGGGCAAGCCTGCACCGGAAAATGTGATGACTGCCATACAGCAAAGCATGGCTAAAAAAGACCTGGGTCGCAGGGCCATGCCGGGAATGGCTGTTACGCCCTGGGTAGAACGCGGCCCTAACAATGTAGGAGGAAGAACCAGGGCCCTATCCTGGGATCCCACTGACCCTAGCGGAAAGAAGGTATGGGCCGGTGCGGTTACGGGAGGATTATGGTATAACAACGATATAACCAGTGCCAGCAGCAAATGGACACAGGTAAGCGGTTTGTGGAGCAATCTCACCGTCAGTTGTATGGCCTGGGATCCTGTCAACCCTGGAACCGGATATGCAGGCACAGGTGAAGGATATGGTGCTACTAGCAGTACCTCAAGAGGCTTCGGCATCTGGAAAACCACCGATTCAGGCAAGACATGGAATCAATTGGCTGCTACCACATCTTATTTATACGTTTTAGACATTGTTGTCCGGAATGAAAGCGGCAGCAGTGTAGTATATGCCGCCGTAGATGCCAATTTTTATCAAGGTGTTACCCATGGTTTGAGCAATTACGGTCTTTTCAGGAGTACCAACGGAGGTACAAGCTGGTCAAATGTCATTTCTAATGCAGCCAATGGACAAAAGTACGCAATCGCAGATATTGAAATCGCAGCAGATAATCGCATTTGGGTGGGAACAAGAAATAACCCTTATGGAGGTTCTGATAGGGGCGCCGGAAGGGTGCTGTACAGTGACAATGGCACCACCTGGACGGTAAGTTATACGCACACCAATAAAACCGGTAGGGTAGAAGTAGCAACCGCGCCGGGAAAATCCAGAACGGTTTATGCGATGATAGAACATAACCAAACAGTTGATGCAATTATTGCAACGTACGACAAAGGCGCCAACTGGACATCAAGAACTGAACCGGATGATGCCGATAATGGAATACCTAACACGGATTTTTCAAGAGGACAGGGATGGTATGACTTAATACTGGCAGTTGACCCTAATGATTCTATGGTCGTTTATGCCGGTGCCATCAATCTATTTCGCAGTGCTAATGGTGGCGCAGCCTGGACCCAAATAAGCAAATGGTCAAATAATGCCAGCATGAATAATTTAAACTGCCCTTATGTGCATGCGGACCAACATGCGTTTGTATTCAAGCCCGGTAGCAGTTCTACCTGTATTATAGGAAATGACGGTGGTGTTTTTTATAGCAGCAATATCTCATCTGCGGCAAGCAGCTCTACGGCCATAGCAGAGCGCACACTTGACTACAGCACGGTTCAATACTATTGGGGTGATATGGCACAAACCCTAGGATCCAATCTTATGATTGCCGGTGCCCAAGACAACGGTAGTCATCGATTCACCACCGCAGGTAAAAATGCAGTAGGTGGACTCACCGGTGGGGATGGAGCGTACTGTTTTATTTCCCAATCCAACAGCAATAAGCAGATTACGAGTTACGTTTATAATCAGTATTATTATACGTTAGACAACTGGACAACTCCCACTGCATTTCAGCTAATAGCGGATGGTGCCACAGGTCGGTTTATCAATCCCGCTGAATGGGACGACAACGGCAGCGGGATATTCAGTGCTAAAGGAACAGGCACATTATATAGAAGAACACTCACCTCAAGCCCGGGCACCTTACAAACCATCACATTTGGAGGGAGTAATTATGCCAGCGCTATCAAAGCCTACAAACTGGGAACTGGGAAAACAAGAATTTGGGTGGGTAATGAGGCTGGAAAAATCTATGTAACAGATGATGCATGGGCTACAACACCGGTATTTACAGACAAATCATCAGGTATCAATGCCGGTTATATTTCAGACATCAATGCGTTGAGGGGAGGGGATACTTTGGCGATAACCCTTTCTAATTATAACTTAAGAAATATCTATATTTCCCTTGATGGTGGGACTACTTGGACCCAAAAAGAAGGCAACCTGCCTGATATCCCGGTTTGGAGTATTCTTTTGAACCCCAACAAAACAGGTGAAGCCATTATTGGCACAGAGGCCGGCATTTATGGTACCGACAATATTTTCGCTGCAAGTCCGGTTTGGACTGCATATACAACCGGAATAGGTTTTGTGAAAATGCGAAATCTCAGGTATCGCGCTTCAGACAAAATGATAATGGCAGTTACGCATGGGAGAGGTGTCTTTACCAGCGATGCATGGTCAAAAAACCTTCCTATTCCTGCCTTTGGCACCAGTAAACGGGATGTATGCGCCAACCAATCAGTGACATTTACCGACAGTACACTCAATGATCCCACTGAATGGAGCTGGGCTATAACTCCACGCAATATCCTTTACCTTTCCGGAACCGACAGCACCAAAAAGAATCCGGTGGTTCAGTTTACCAAAGGTGGTACTTATCAGGTGAAATTGACTGCTACCAATAGTATTGGGAGTAATTTTATAACTAAAACCAACTGGATCACGGTTACCGATACGGTGCCTTTTACTGCCACAGTCAATATGAGCCGCAGTGGATTGTGTGTTGGTGATACTTTTACTTTGTCTGTAAGTGTTCCTGCTGCCTTACAAGGGTCAATTACATCCTATTCATGGCGAAGAAACACCACAAATACCGTTACAACCTCGTCATATAACCTGGTACCTGCTAAAAACGATAGTTTTAGCGTGCTTTTAAGTAGCAATATAAAATGCGTTTCCCCGGCTACGTTTCTAACTGCGGTGGTTAAACCAACGGTGAATGATATTGTTAACGCTTCGGCCAAAATTTCTGGAGGGACCGGCTGTACAGGCAGGCCTTTGATTCTTACTGTTACGGGCACCAATATGGGTGGCAATCCAAACTGGAACTGGTATAAAAACGGAAGTCCCGAATCTGGCAATCTTTCAACCTTGAACATACCTACACCTGCGAACGGTGATAAATACTGGGCAATGGTGAATGTGGCAGGTCCATGTGTGCGTCCGGCCAATGTAATTACATCAGATACGGCTACCATTATCCTTAACAGCACACCGGCAACACCCCAGGTTAGCCGAAACTTTGACACCTTATATGCACAAAATTTGGGAGCTGGCACCTATCAGTGGTTCAAGGCAGGTGTTTTGGCCGGCAATGGCAGGGTATTCAGAGCTACTTCCAATGGCAATTATCGCTGTGTATACACAGAAAACGGATGTGCCAGCGATACCAGCCAAACCCTGATTTTCAATAGCCTTAAGTTACAAGATTTGGGTAGTCTGCAGGTTTTGTTTCCAAATCCCGCAGCATCATTTGTAATGTTGCCCGCAGAATCTTCTGTAAACGGCACTGTCTATGTTTATGACAGTAAAGGCAGCCTGGTGAAGGTTGTTAACCTGAAAAATGCAGTAAACTATGCTTTCAAAATAGAAATAAAGGATTTAAAACCCGGCGGTTATAATATCCAAACCCAAACCGGAAAGGCATACCGCTTTATAAAAGAGTAAAAATTGCGTTTAAAAATAGGAGGAGTTCCCGAGCATTTTAACCTGCTGTGGCAAATGCCATATACCAGGGAAGTATTCAGAAGCCGGGGAATAACCTATGAATGGTTTGATTTTCCTGGCGGGACAGGAGCAATGTCTGAAGCCCTCAGCAAAGGAGAAATTGACGTGGCTATAATGCTCACGGAGGGTGCAATTGCGGCCATTGCGGGAGGTGAAATATTTTGTATTAGAATGCCCTTTGTAATGTCACCGCTCATTTGGGGCGTGTTTATCAATGCCGGAAAATCCGATAGTGAATTACCGGCACTTAACGAGGCAAAATTTGCGGTTAGTCGTTTAAGAAGTGGCAGTCATTTGATGGCTCAGTTTTATGCCCGTAGAGAATCAGGAATTCAACTGCAACCAAATCAGTTTGTGGTAAGCGCGAATATTGAAGGTGCCAGAAAGGCATTGGCTGATGGCACAGCAGATTATTTTTTGTGGGAAAAATATATGACAGCAACATGGGTAGAGTGTGGTGAATTCAAGCAAATTAGTGAAGTAACTGCGCCTTGGCCGGCATTTGTGTTTGTTACACGAAAAAGCGAATTAATAGATTTTGCTTTTATTGAGGAAGCTCTGCAATCATCTCTGGATAATTTTTACAGTGGTAATATCATGGATTGGATTAAACCATTGTTTGATAATTTTGGAATTTCTGAAGAAAATGCTAGGCATTTGCTTAATCGAATCAAATATTATGATGGTAACCGTTATTGGCCCGACAGGATAGCGGCTGCAGGTATACTGATGCAAGGGAATGGAATGTTAAGCCATGTACCTAAACTATCTGATCTTATCGTTACATAATTTACATTATGTTAAGTAATGAATTCAATAAATAAGGGGATTGCTCCCCTTATTTGTTAAATTACTTGATAGATTGTAGGTTTTTGATTTGGGCTCCATAAGCCTCAGCTGATGCCTTATCTCCCATTTCAATGGAACATTGTTTCAATGCCTTATAAATATTAATCTGATCTTCAATACCATATGCTGTATTCTCGCTGGCTTTTTCCAGATGAGTTCTAGCACGTCCAAACAGTGTAATCAAACTGGCATTCAGTTCTTTCAATTTTGCAGTATTTGCCCTTGCCATCTGATCGTAGTATTTTTTACTTTCATACTTCATCAATGCCAGGCCATAGTTAAACTGTGCATCATAATTGAACTCGTCCAATTCTACCGCCTTTTGGTAATCAGCGAGGCATGCATCGTGTTTGCCGGCTTGTTCGTTCAAATATGCTCTGGTGTAATACCATTTTGAATCAGGGCTGTTTTCGATTTGTTTGTTTACATCATCCATCAGTTTATCCACTTTGTTAATGCTCACAAAATAGTTTACCAGTACCTGAAACATTCCATTGTCTCCGGGGGCTCTTTCCAGGCCCAATCGAATAACCCTTTCTGCACCGGCAGTATCGCCCGATTCGAGGTACACTTTGCTCATAGATTCAAAAACAACGGTGGAGTTAGAACCCTGGTCTATCAATGACTGCAGGATTTCTTTTTTCACGGTGGGATTGGTAGAAACCATGGCCAGATTAGCAAATCGGTCTACCAGGAATTTCCTTTTGATGTTTTGTCTTTCCAATGAATTGATGGTGGCAGTATCTATTTTCACCATTTCATCATACAGAAAGATGATAATTTTATAGTATTCCAGCAAATCATCGTACTTCTTCTCTCCCAGCAGCTCCTCCGATTCATTGAAAGCCACCCCAAAGCTGGTAGCGCATTCCAGGGCTGCCACGTCTATGTCATCCGGTAGTTTTTTATCATTGGACTTTATAAACTGCATCATGCTGTACCCGGATTTAAAGCCAGATTTGGCAGCGGAATCTTTCAGCAGTTCATTACCACGCATGTTAAAAACCCGGCTATAAACCATGGCACGGGCAAGCCACATGCGATTATTATTGGCTGTTTTCGGGTCTTTGATTGCTTCGTCAATATAGTTTTTACCTTCGAGCACGTCGCCGGCACTGTTGCTTTTTTCACCTTCAATGGCATAGAAAGCACTTTTCACCTTAGACATCTGCGCCTGGGCGCCTGCAGCCATAAGGCCTACAGCCATAAATAAGCTCCATTTTTTCATATTATACATTATCTTGGTTTTCAGGTGTGGTTGTTTCACCGGCATCAGTGGCTTCTCCTCCTTCGGTCAGTTCCTCTTCATCATCTTCGCGGGGAACAGCCGCAATTCCGGCAATACTGTCTTTTTCTTTTATGTTGATCAGTCGAACACCCTGCGTAGCCCTTCCCATTACCCTCAGTTTATCTGCGGCCATCCTAATGGTCATACCGCTTTTATTGATGATCATGAGTCCGTCCGCGTCGGTTACGGAGAGTATGCCCACCAAATCGCCGGTTTTTTCGGTAACCTGAATAGTTTTTACTCCCTTGCCTCCGCGCCCTGTGATTCTGTAATCGTCCAGGTCACTTCGTTTGCCGTATCCTTTTTCGCTAACTACCAGCATAGTGGCCTCCTTATTATCAGGATTAACACAAACCATGCCAATTACTTCATCTTTGGCTCCTTCTAGTGTTACACCCCTTACACCTGCTGCGGTTCGTCCCATAGGTCTAACCGTTTTTTCAGAGAAACGAATGGCTTTACCGCTTTTCTTGGCAATTAACACTTCGCTGTTACCGTCGGTAAGGCATGCCTGCAGCAATTCATCTCCTTCCCTAACCGTGATAGCATTGATTCCGTTGGTTCTTGGGCGACTATAGGCTTCCAGCGACGTCTTTTTAACAGTACCTTTTTTGGTAACCATAATAATGAAGTTGTTATTCAGGTAATCTTCATCTTTCAGGTTAATCACATTCAAATACGCTTTGATTTTATCATCCTGCGGAATCTGAATCAGGTTCTGTATGGGTCTGCCTTTGGTAGCTTTCTGAAATAGCAGCAGATAATTGTGCGTGCTGGCTACAAACAAGTGTTCAACAAAGTCTTCGTCACGATGGGCCACTCCTCTTAATCCTTTTCCACCGCGGTTTTGCTCTTTGTATTCTTCCAAACGTGTACGCTTGATATAGCCCATGTGGCTAATGGTAACCACAACTTCTTCATTTGGAATTAAATCTTCTATGTTGATTTCTTCTGCATTAAACTCAATGCGGGTCCTGCGCTCATCTCCATACTTCTCTTTTACCTCCTGCAATTCGGTTTTGATAATACCCATGCGCATTTCTTCGCTGGCCAGAATACTTTCGAGGTATTCGATTTCCTTCATTACCTCATTGTATTCGTCACGGATTTTATCGCGCTCCAGGCCTGTAAGACGCTGTAAACGCATATCCAGAATGGCCTTGGACTGTATTTCAGATAATCCGAATTTGGACATCAGTCCTTCCCTGGCTTCATCCGGTGTTCTGCTGCTGCGTATGAGTGCAATTACCTCATCCAGGTGATCCAGGGCGATAAGCAGGCCTTCCAGTATGTGAATTCGCTTTCTTGCTTCTGAAAGCAGGTAATTGGTTCTGCGCAATACAATCTCATGTCTGTGATTCACATAGTGACGAATCATGTCTTTGAGATTGAGCATTTCGGGCTTGCCATGAACCAGGGCGATGTTGTTTACCGAGAAACTGGTCTGCAGGGGTGTATATTTATAAAGCTGATTGAGGATTACATTGGGTATGGCGTCACGTTTCAAATCAAATACCACACGCATTCCTTGCCTTCCGCTTTCATCGCGCACAGCCGATATTCCTTCAATTACTTTTTCATTGATTAAATCAACAGTTTTAATAATGATCTGCGAGGGCGTTACCTGATATGGAACTTCAGTTACCACAATCATTTCTTTTCCGGTAGAACTGGTTTCAAACTCTGCTTTTCCGCGAATTACCACCCTGCCTCTACCCGATTCAAAGGCATCCTTCAGCCCTTCTACACCGTAAATAACCCCTCCTGTTGGGAAATCAGGCCCTTTCACGTGCTGCATGAGTTCTGCTATTGTGATGTCGTTGTTGTCTATATAAGAACAGATACCATCACAAACCTCGGACAGATTATGCGGAGCCATGTTAGTGGCCATACCTACGGCAATTCCACTGGCACCATTCACCAACAGATTGGGGATTTTGGCAGGCATAACAGTGGGTTCCTCCAGACTTTCATCAAAATTGGGCCTGAAATCAACCGTATCTTTATCAATATCGGTCATCATTTCTTCAGCCAGTTTGCGCAACCTTGCTTCGGTATAACGCATTGCTGCGGGTGGATCACCGTCAATTGAACCGAAGTTACCCTGTCCATCCACCATGGGATAACGCAAGCTCCAGTCCTGGGCCATGCGCACCATGGTGTCATACACGCTGCTGTCACCATGGGGGTGGTACTTACCCAGCACCTCTCCCACTATACGAGCCGACTTTTTGTAAGGCCTATTAGAAGCCAGCCCCAGCTCTACCATTCCATATAAAACCCGGCGATGCACCGGCTTTAACCCATCCCTTACGTCCGGTAGAGCGCGGGAAACAATTACCGACATTGAATAATCAATGTAGGCGGTCTTCATCTCATCCTCGATGTTAATCGGGATGATTCTTTCATTCAATTCTTCGTTATTATCCATTGTTTTGACAACTTGTTGCAAGTTACGTGTTTCAACCCCTTGTTGGGCATGGGTTTTGCCCACATTTTATGGACATTTTTAGCCAGGTTTTAAACTAAAAAAAGGGCCGCACTACCATAGTGCAGCCCTTTATTATTGATTTAATCGCTAATTAACGATAGTTTTTGTCGTGTTTGGTTCCTTTGGGCGCTTCCAAAATTTTGTATTTACCCTTGCCTGAAGCATCAAGCATTTGCACCTTGCCATATCCCAACTTATCCAGTCTTTCCTTAAGCAATAGCATATCGCCTGCTACCAGAATGGTCATTTTATCGGTTTGCAGATTTTGTTTTGCCAATGCATTTAACTCTTCGCGTGTTAGTTTTTTCAAAACCTCCTGTTGCTGTTCTGCATAATTTTCAGGCAATTTGCGCATGGCCATTTGCATAATATATGAAGCTTTCTGACCATTGGATTCGTATTCAAGTGCTTCGCTGGCCAATAATGCATCTTTTGTGAATTTGAATTCTTCTTCACTGATGCCCTCATTCTTGTATTTATTTAATTCATTTACAATCTCCACAATTGCACTATCGGTGGCATTGGCCTTGATACCTGCGGAAATGCCATAATGTCCTTTGATATCATCATATGAGCCGTTGAAACCACTGCGGATACCATAGGTCCATGCCTTATCTTCCCTGATTTTCAGGTTCAGGCGGCTATTGAAGTTTCCTCCCAATGCAAAGTTCATTACATTGCTCTTAAACATTTCACCGGTGGCATCGTAAGACAATCCGGGCATACTGATGACCAGATCACTTTGGTCAGCATCCACATACTCAACACCAAAAATCTGCGAGGTTTTGAACTGCGGAAATTCAGTAGGTTTTTGAATAGCCACATTCTTTTTCTTCCAGTTATTGAGGAAAGAAAGCTTCTGATATACTTCTTCAGCAGACAGAGGGCCTACCACAACGAGTCTGGTTACATCAGGAGCGAAATACTGCTCATAATATTTTTTGCAGTTTTCCATGGTAACCGCATCGTACTCTCCGGCTCCAACATAAGTACCCAGACTGGTTTGTCCATATCTGAGCGCCTTAATGGCGTTGGACGCCCCTGTTCCCCTGTCTTTCAGACTGCTCTTTGCATTTTCACGAATGCGTTTTTTGGCTTTTTTAAACTCTGTTTCGTCCCATCGTGGCTGAAACATCATTTCTTCCAGCAACGCAAGTGAAGCATCCAATTTGTCTTTTTCACAGCTTAAAAACACTGAATTTGATGTGCTGCCGCTTCCAAACTGAATGCTGGCTCCCAGCTTTTCCATTTCATTTTCCAGTTCTTTTGCGGTGCGTTTGGCTGTACCCACATTCAATGCAGATGCCATCATGTCGGCGGTACCGAATGGTAGATCTTTACCTTCCAGCAAGCGACCGCCCTCCAGATTCATGGATATCAACACTTCAGGCGTTTCATTGGTGGTAGAGCCCAATATTTCCAGTCCGTTTTCTAGTTTTTTACGGTAAATACCCGGCATTTTTACAGTTTTGGCTTCACCGGGAATAGGCCTTTTGCTTCGGTCGAAATTGTCTACGGTGGGTTTGTGCACCAGATTATTATATTCGGCTTCCGCTACAAGATTCTTTTTACCAACGTTGGGATTAAAGCTTTCATACACCGGTTTTTTCTCGCCGGCAGCCACCTCAAGCGGTTCAATTACGATGGTACTGGAGTTTTTACCTTTCAAATATTTTCTGTAAACCTTCATGATATCTTCACGGGTAATATTTCTGTAGCGGTTGGCATCATCTTCCAGGTTGGCCATTTTCCCTTCAGCATTTTTTATATCGAGGTACCAGAAGTTTGATAGGTAATTTGCTTTGGTGCTCACATCCTCCAGTCCTCTGCTGTAGTTGCTTAAAATATTGGCTTTGGCGCGGGCGAGGTCATCATCTGAAAAGTTGTCATATTCAAAAGAATCCAACATTACTTTAAGTTTGTTTTGCAGAAATTTAACATCCTTATCCCAAGGATAGGCCAACATCAAAAATGAGAACTCACCCGCCAGTTCATGATTGATGCTACTCAGTGGATTGTTCGTACAATTGGCTTGCAAGGCAGTTTCATTTTCCACAAAACGTTTGTACATAGGGGAATTCCTGGTTCCACCCATCAGGTAGGCGAGCACGTCCAGTGCCGCTTCATCGGGATGCCCTACGGCTGCTGCAGGATAGGTTGTATACACAAGTGGCAATGATGCGTTTGGATCGGGATATCCTTTCACTTTATTTTCAGTCAACACTACCGGAGGAACGCGCTTTTTCTTAACCTCTGGTCCACGCTGTATGCTGCCAAAATACTTTTCAGTCCATTTTACCACATCTGCCGTATTAACATCGCCAGTGACAATAACACATGCATTATTGGGGCCATACCACCGCAGGAAGAAATTCCGGAGATCGCTACTGTCTGCGCGGTTCAGGTCATCTACGTACCCGATGGTGCTCCAGCTGTAGGGGTGTTCTTCGGGATACAGGTTTTGGTCCTTAACTTCCATCAGGAAACCGTAAGGAACATTATAACGCTGATCTTTTTCGTTTTTTACGGTGCTACGCTGAATTTCAAATTTCTTTTGCGTAAACGCTTCCAGGAATACTCCCATACGATCTGCTTCCATCCACAGGGCAGTTTCCGTAAAGTTGGAGGGAAATGTTTCAATATACACCGTTCTGTCGCGGGTGGTGTTTCCATTCACATCGCCTCCATATTGCTTGATAAGTTTAAAATGTTCCTCGTCGGCAATGTTTTTAGAGCCCTGAAACAGCATGTGCTCAAAAAAATGTGCGAATCCTGATTTGCCCGGAAGTTCACGGGCTGAACCTACGTGGTAGGTTACGTTAATGTGGGTAACCGGGTCGCTGTGATCCTCACTCACAATGAGTGTAAGTCCATTGGGCAACTGGTATTTCTCATAAGGAATAACAAGCTTGCCGGGTTGAGCTTCAACTTTTTCAATCAGCTGGACTTGTGCCTGAACCCACAAGATACCGCTAAACAACGTAGCGATGGCAAAAAGCGTCTTTTTCATGTTAATGATAAGTTTACAAAGGTAATCACCCTGAAAGAAATAATCGTGCCAATTAGTCCAAACTTAGTCCACTATTTGATCAAAAGACAGCAATCATATACGGCTATTCCCTATTTTCATTGGAATTAATACTAAATTTGCATACATGAATGGGGTGAAAAGGTTGCTGCTGATCGCAGGTTTACTGAGCCTGTGTCACCCTGCCTATTCTCAGTCTGAAAAAGGTTTTGCAGGCCGTGAATTCTGGTTTACCTATACGCAGAATTTATATCAGCCCAACGATTTGCTAGTTTATGTTTTGCCTGAAACCCCGGATACAGTAACCGTTTATAATCCTCAAACCAATTTTTCCATTGCTCCGGTGGCAGTTAAACCAGGCATTTGGAATCCGGTAATCATTCCGATTAATATGGCATACAGTGTATTGGCATTCGGACCCCAGGGCACAGGAGTGGTGCTTAAATCCAGAAGGGATGTTCAGGTGTTCGCTGCTAATGTGTTAATGGAAAGTCGGGAGGTTACCTCCGTTTTGCCCGCAGAATATCTTAAAAATGCGCAGGAATACATTGTCAATATGTGGAATGGGCAGCGAGATAAGGAATCACAGGTAGCCATTTTAGCCATTGACACCGGCGTTACCCATGTTTTGGTAAATTTATCGGCAGATTTATTTACGGGGCAGGGCCAGGGTAGCAGTCTTAACCTGAGTCTTCAGCGAGGGCAGGTATATATTTTGCAGGCCCTCGACACGCAAAACCTAAGCGGCACTCTGATAAAAGTTACCAAGGGCTGCAAGCGAATCGCGGTTTTTCAGGGGGTTAAGAGTGCAAGGGTAGGCAGTAACAGCGGCTGCATCACTTTTGACCATCTCTATGAACAGGCATGGCCTACAGTTTACTGGGGCAAAGAATTCATATTCCCGCCCGTGCAACAAAACGATCGTTTTCAAATAAGCATTGTTGCTGCTGAAGACAACACGACGGTAAACTTTTCTACGGGCAATGTGGTATTAAACCGGGGACAGGTTTATAGAAAACAACTCATCACCGGCAGTGCTTTTACCGCCAGCGCCAACAAACCCATTTCCTGCCTGCAAGTCACCAATAGTCATGGATGCAATGGCAGTAACATAAACAAAGGCGACCCATCTATGCTCAACATTGCCCCAGTGGATTTAGCATGTAGAACCAAGAAGGTAGCTATCGGAATGGACGGAGATATTCGATACAGGCATTTCATCAGCATTGTAACCAAAGGCCCCGGGGCAAACAATATTACCCTCAATAGCAAACCCTTGGTCATGAATGTTCCTTGGACGCCGATCCCATTTTCTTCGGGAAAGCAATATTTATGGAGTTGGTTTGAAGTTCCCATATCGAGCTTCAATTATGGAGTACTTCAGAGCGATAGTGGTATGATTGTTTACCAGCACAGTCTCGCTGATTATGAGGCGTTTTCAACCTGTGTGGGCGCGTCGTTAACCAACAATCGCGGCGATTTTACCATTACCCCTTCCCCGCTTTGTAGGGCAAACCAAAAAGCGTTGTTACGCGCAGCGGGTGACAGTCTGAAAAACATCTCATGGCTTTTCCAGGATGGACAAACCGCTACCGGAAATCCTGTTTGGCGTTCCTTTGGCAGCAACGGCTTTCACACGGTTAAATTGATTAACAACACCGTGGGGCAGTGCGGTGCAGACACGGTAGAACGTAGCGTTTGGGTAACGGGGGTGCCTGATTTTTACCTGCCCAGAGACACACAGCCCTGCAAAGGTGCAGTATACAAGATACAACTTCCGGTAATCAACGGGCTGGAGTACAGCTGGGAAAACGGATCCGGTTCCACCCTTCAGAATATCGTATCAGACAGAAAAGCCATTTTGACCATTAAAGACACACTGGGTTGTGTGGTTAAAGATACTGTCAATGTAAAGTTTAAGGATTGTGGTGAAAGGGATTTAAGACTTTCGAACGTTTTTACACCGGATGAAAATGAAAAGAATGATGTTTGGAAGGTTTATTTTACAGGGTGGGACAGTGTTTCTGTAGAGATTTTTTCGAGATGGGGTATGATGGTAGCGAAATACAGCCTACCCTCAGAAGACCACTGGAATGGGAAACTGATGAATACGGGCAATCCCCTGCCTGAAGGGACTTATTTTTACAGAATATGGGCCACGGATACGGAAACCTCCACTACTAAAGTTGTCAGTGGTTCTATCAATCTGATTCGCTAAAAAGTTTTTGACGAGGACGCCAACCACATGCCACAGGGCCATAAAAAAACCCTGAATATTTTCAGGGTTTTTTTCGTGGGAGCTGAGGGGTTCGAACCCCCGACCCTCTGCTTGTAAGGCAGATGCTCTGAACCAGCTGAGCTAAGCTCCCATGATTTTTGGGACTGCGAAAATAGGAAAAGGATTTAACTTACACAAATGAAAATCAAAAAATAATCAGGGTTCAGTAAAACCGGTGCTACAGTTTCGTCAGTGAAAACCGAACAGACGACTCCTTCCCCTCCCAGTTAACCATATAGACACCGGAAGGCAATCCAAGCACCGGTACCACCATGCCGTCTTTTACATCCTTCAGTTCCAAAACCTTTTGTCCCTGACTGTTGGTGAGCCACAATCTCCCTGCATGGGCTGAGTTTGTTTGTATGGTGAACGCATCCTGCACAGGATTGGGATACACCCACACAGCGGTTTCCCGTTGTGCCGCTAATCCCAAATTTGCCACATTTATGGTCGCTGAATCTGTGGCATCGCAGTTTTTATCCCAAACCTTATGGATTACCTTAACCGATTTACCGAGGTAATCTTTGAAATCTGCTGACGCCTGATTGGTTTTTGAGGGTATTATTACCGGAGATG
>JBEDNI010000081.1:0-7791 GCA_041170685.1 Bacteroidota bacterium
TAAAAATCATAAGGGAGCCCAGTATCACCATTCCAATAACCTGGCCTACATACAGTACTTTATCGCTTACGGGTTTACGCGTAATCATTTCCCAAAGCAGGAACATCACATGTCCGCCATCCAAAGCCGGTATGGGCAGTATGTTGAGAAAGGCTAAGCCCAAAGAAATCATGGCAGTAAGACCCCAGAAATTAATCCAATCCCAGGTAGAGCCATACATTTGAGCCATCCCTACCGGCCCTGCCAGTGATTTTCGCGGATCAACCTCACCGCTAAACATTTTGCCGAAACCTTTTGCATTGGCTGCCAAAAAAGAGAAGGCCTTTCCTGCGCCCAGTCCTGCCGATTCAAAAAATCCGTACTGAATGGTTTTTTCCTTGTCTTCAAAACCAAACAGTTTAGGTTTAAAGCCAATGGTGCCGTCGGACTCTACCTTTAGCGAAATATTCACGGTCTTGTTGGCGTTAGCCTTAAGCACAGTAAGCAATATGGTCTTGTTTTTTTTCTGCTGAATTGTCTCCTTAAAATCCAGGAAACCGGGGACTTTCTGGCTATCAATGGCAATGATGATATCCTCTTTGGCTAATCCTGCCTTGGCTGCGGGTGTACCGTCAACTACTGAAGCAATTTTAAAGTTAAATCGTGGTGAAATAATGGGAAGTTCAGATTTTTCGGCCAGTACTTCCTCCAAATTAGCAGGGAGATTTATTGTGGTATCTTTCCCGTTTCGGTTAATCTGAATGTTGTGTTGATCGCCCATAATAAAATCCGGATTGGCAAATTCTTCCAGAAAATTTTCACTGGGTTTGCCGTTAAAGGCAATGATTTTATCACCTGTTCGGAATCCGATTTTTTTCCCAACGGGGCCGGCATATATTCCACCAGATTCATTCACAGCCTGTGTTGGAACATATTTCTCCCCCATACTCCAAGTCATCATCCAAAAAACTAAAATACCAAGCAGTAAATTCACAACCACCCCCCCAATCATCACAATCAGTCGCTGCCACGCCGGTTTGCTGCGAAATTCCCATGACTGTGGTTCCGATTTCATTTGTTCTGAATCCAAACTTTCATCAACCATACCGGCAATTTTCACATAGCCGCCCAAAGGCAACCATCCGATGCCATATTCAGTTTCACCTTTTCTAAACTTGAAAAGCTTTATACCATATGCATCAAAAAAAAGGTAAAATTTCTCAACCTTAATTCCAAAAAAACGAGCTGCCAAAAAATGACCTAGCTCGTGAAGTATTATCAGAATAGATAGAGCCAGTAAAAATTGCGAAATGGTAATGAGGGTTCCCATAAAGTTGCAAATATACGAGCTACACTTTCCCGCCGTCCATGAATCAGATTAAATTGATTGAAATAACGATAAGTAATTTGATGATAAACATCATTCCCGGAATTATACAAAATCAGGGTGATTATTAGTTAAATCGACCAATTTGCCACGGTGAAAAACAACCTGTTTTGTATTTTGGCATGGTTCTGCCTCACTACCGATGCCCAGCCGGTAGAACAAATCAAGCCTGCATTGCAATTGGCATCGGAGGGCATTCGTGGAGGCATGGGTGTATCTGTGGTATGGAACTCGCCGCTAAATCGTTATTACGCTGCAGTTTCAGGTACCGGAGAAAAATGGCTCATCATTTATAATCAGCATGGAAAACCCATCAAAAAGCCGTATTCATTGCCATTTGATCCCGGCAGTTTATGGCTGGAAGGCTCAGGAAAAGCACTAAAAAGCTATGCCTCAGGGATGGAGGGATTGTATGTAATTCATTTAAGGGATGGATTACCTGCCTATTTTGAAAATATTTATTACTCTCTACATAACCCGGTGGCGATAGGCAATGGTGCATGGGCGAGCCACAGAAGGGAACTATGGTATTATCACGATAAAACCATCTTCCGTTACAAAACGAAACATGCTCATCACCGAAACCCACTTAATTTAAACATTGACGATTTTGAAAATGAATTAAACGGTATGGGGCTTATTTACACCGGCATCAAAAACAAGGAAATCGGAATATATGACCGCGGGCAGCATCGTATTTTATTGTACAGCGCAAAAACCGGGCGGTGCCGCAGCATTTTGCAGATTATGGATGAAACCGGCCCAAAACCGATATGCGGAGACATTTCCTATGCTAATGGATATTACTGGCTATATGACCGGGAAACGGGAATCTGGCATGGATACAGGTAGTTTATAAATCCATGTACATCGCCATGTGCGGAATCCCCACCTCTTCAAATTCTTGACCCTGTGTCCGGTAACCCAGCGATAGGTAAAAGTTAACGGCAGATATGCGTGCGTGCAGTTCAATTCTTTTTACCTGTTTTTCTCGGCATATTTCCTCCGAAAACCTAACGAGTTGTTTACCCAAACCTTTTCCCTGACAAGATTCCGCCACCGCAACCTGCCTCATTTTGGCCACATTCCCGTCAAGTCTTTTCAGCAACAAAACAGCCAAAACTCGCTCCCCTGCTACCATCCCCACATGTATTTGCTTTGTTTCTGACAACAGTTCTTCAGGGGAAAAAAATAAGTCCAAAGGTTTTCTCAACACTTCGTACCTCAGGCCAATGCTTTGAATCTGCAGTTTGCTGCCCCATTCCAGCAGTGCAGGTTGCGGATGACTCATGATTTTTCCTGGGCTTCGCAAACCGCCAGTGCAACCATATTGACAATTTCGCGCACATTGCTGGTGTGGTGGAGTACGTGAACACTTTTTTCAAAGCCCAGTAAAACCGGACCGATAATATCTACCATTCCCATTCCCCGCATGAGCTGATAGGCAGCATTTCCGCTATTGAGACCGGGGAAAATAAGGGTATTCGCGGGTTTGTTGCTGAGCTTGTTGAATGGGTATTGTCTGATTCGGGCTTCCCCGTCCATGGCATAAGTGGTCTGCATCTCTCCATCAACAAGAATATGAGGATACAATTCATGCAGGATTTCTACGGCTTTTCTCATCTGAGCCGGTGCCGGTCCGCGGCTGCTGCCAAAATTGCTGTAAGTAACCAGCGCAATAATGGGTTCTATTTGGAATTTACTCACCCTTTCATGAACTTTCAATACCAGATCTACCAGTTCTTCGGGCTTATAATCAATATTTACGGTGGTATCCGAGAGAAACAGCGGGCCGTTTTTGGTCATCACAATGTGCATACCGGCAATGCGTCTGCTGGTTCCTGCAACAGGGATACATTCCAGCATCGGGCGCAGGGCTATGGGATAATTCCGGGTTAACCCACTGATGAGGGCATCGCATTTGCCTGTTTCCACCATCATGGCGCCGAAATAATTCCGGTATCGCATATTTTTAACAGCTTCGGTTTGGGTGAGTCCGCTGCGTTTTCTTTTTTCATACAGCAGTGCTCCAAATTCTTCACAGAGCGCATCTTCTGTCCAGGGGTCCAGAATGGTCACCTGCCCAAGGTCAATGTTATGTTCTTCCATTGCCTGACGAATCTGGTGGGGTCGGCCTAATAAAACAGGAGTTGCGATTCCCTCATTGAGACAGGTTTGGGCAGCCCGGAGTATTTTCACGTCTTCCGCCTCGGAAAACACCACACGTTTGGGTTTTTTCCTGGCGCGTTGTACCAGTCGGTTCACAAAATCATTGTCGATACCCAGCCTTTTGCGCAACACGGCTTTATACGCATCCCAGTCTGTGATGGGATTACGGGCAACACCACTGTCCATGGCAGCTTTAGCCACCGCCGGAGCCACGGTAGTTAGCAAACGTGGATCCATGGGTTTGGGTATGATGTAATGATGGCCAAAGTCTAAATCATAATCGTTGTATGCCATCATTACCACTTCCGGTACGGGTTCCAAAGCAAGATCTGCAATGGCACGCACCGCAGCTAGTTTCATTTCCTCGTTGATGGTGGTTGCGCGCACATCCAGGGCACCTCTGAAGATAAATGGGAATCCCAAAACATTGTTCACCTGATTGGGATAATCACTTCTACCGGTGGCCATGAGGATATCAGGTCGGGTATCCACCGCCAGCTGATAATCAATTTCGGGATCAGGGTTGGCCATGGCAAAAACAATGGGCTTTTCTGCCATACCCAATATCATTTCCGGAGAAAGAATGTTGCCCTTGGATAATCCCACAAACACATCGGCCCCTTTCATGGCTTCCTCTAAGGTTCTGGCAGAGGAAGAGGAAATAAACTGGCTTTTGTATTTATCCAAATCAGTTCTGCCGGCATGTATAACACCTTTGCTGTCCAGCATTACCAGGTTGGCGGGTTTTACACCCAAACTGACAAATAGTTTGGAGCAAGCAATGGCGCTGGCTCCTGCCCCGTTTACCACCAGCTTAATATTGCCAATCTCCTTATTCACGATACGCAGCGCATTGAGCAAAGCAGCTCCGCTGATGATGGCCGTTCCGTGCTGATCGTCATGCATGATGGGAATTTGAAGCTCTGCTTTTAATCGCTCTTCAATTTCAAAACTCTCAGGGGCTTTTATATCTTCAAGGTTAATTCCACCAAAGGTGGGCTCCATGGCTTTAACAGTGCGGACAAATTCGTCCACATCCTTACAATTCAGCTCAATATCAAAAACGTCGATGTCGGCAAATATTTTAAACAACACCCCTTTACCTTCCATAACCGGCTTGGATGCCTCCGGTCCGATATCACCGAGCCCCAGCACTGCTGTTCCGTTACTGATTACCGCTACCAGATTTCCCTTGGCTGTGTATTTATAAACATCCTCGGTGTTTTCGGCAATTTTCAGGCAGGGTTCGGCTACCCCCGGGCTGTAGGCCAGGGCCAGATCGAACTGTGTCTGAGTGGGCTTTGTTGTTACTACCTCTATTTTACCGGGCCTCCCGTCAGCATGATAACCCAGAGCATCCAGAAACTTCTTATCCGCCATAATATGCCGGCAAAGATAAGACCTTTAAAAGCATTACAAATCCGGATTAAGGCATGCTAATTTTCTTGCTTCATCATTCTGGCTTTTCAATGTCCAGTATCGGGACTGCCTGATCGGAAGCCAAGCATTAATGGTATAACGCAAAATCACAATCTCTCTGCCGTATCTCTCAGCCATTTTTTCACTAAGTTCTTTCACTGTGGTGCTTTCAGTAATGAGTGTAGACGGATTGGTTGTCATTTGTTCTATACTCCCGGCAGCAACTTTCTTAATTTTTGCCTTCAAATAAGGAAACATTACTTGAAATTGTTCTTCAAATTCCCTGTCAGCGGCATAGTCTGAGTAACCAATCGGTGTTCTAACTATTAAAGTGTTCATGAGCACAACAATATTAAGTATACAATCATCATATTGCGAAATGACTTTTATCACATGATGAATTGCAAGTTTAGTTTTTCATCCTTATCAAACCTGCCAGATCTTTAATGATGATATTACTTTGAACAATATTAATGAGGCCTTCTTGTTTAAAAGCACTGAGCGTGCGTATAACGGTTTCAGTAGCTGTACCCACGTAGGAAGCTAGCTCTTGTCGTGATATTTCAATTTCTTTTTTGCCATTGCTGAGAGAGTAGGTTCTGTAAACATCTACGAGTGCTTCAGCTACCCGCTTGCGCACAGAATCATAGGCAAGTCTCAGCAGTTTATCTTCGGCCTCCACAAGTTGGCTAGCCATAATACGGATAAATTTTGCAGAAGCGCCCTGATGGGTGCCCAGCAATGAGAAAAAATCGGCTTTGTTTAAAGCAAATAATTTTACCGGTTCTACGGCAATGGCAGATTCGGTATATTCTGCTTCCTCCAGCATGGCAATGTGTCCAAATATATCTCCCTCTCCATACAGTCCGGTCATCAGTTCTTTACCATCATTGCTCAGTAAAACAGTTTTCACCTTGCCAGATTCGATAAAATAGACATACCGGGGCTGACCACCCTCCCTGTATACAAATTCTCGTTTTTGGAAATCAAAGGTAAGGCTCTCACCTGCAGCCTCTTTAAAGGCTTCCAAAGACCTTGAATCATTCATGAGAGCAAGAAATCCATCTCCACTGCCATTTCGGTTGTTTTTAGCAAAATTGTGTTTTTTCAGCCTGGCTTCAATGGCCCTTAGTAATTCAGCTTCATCAAAGGGTTTGGTAATAAAATCATCCGCACCCAATTCCATGCCTTTGCGAAAATTGTCTCGATCTGTTCTGGCGGTGAGCAAAATAACCGGAATTTTGGCCGTTTCCGGGGAGCGAGATAATAGGTGAATTACACCAAAACCATCAAGCAATGGCATTGCAATGTCGCAAACAATAATGTCGGGCATTGTTTTCTGGGCCACTTCCACACCGTCCTTGCCATTTTCCGAGGTAAATACCTCATAATCTGAAAGGGACAGAATTTCTGCCACATTTTCTCTAACGTCGCGATTGTCATCAATCAGCAATACTTTTTTCTTCATATCTCTTTGGTAGTCTAATGGTTGCACATGTTCCGATTTCAAGTTCGCTTTCAAGTTCAAGATTTCCATTAAGATGTTCAAGAAATTGGCGCGCAATGAATAGTCCTAATCCATTGCCATCCACGCCTTTGGCATTAGTTGCCCGGTAAAAACCGTTACTTAGTTTATGAATTTCCTCTTTGGGTATTCCCCTGCCAAAATCACGGATTGATATAAAACACCCGCTTTTCTCCTCACCACACTCTATCACTACCTCCCCTTTTTCATGAGAATATTTAACCGCATTGCTAATCAGATTATTAATCACCTGTTTCAATATGTCAATGTTGGTTTCAATCGTTAGTTTTTGAGGGATGTAGGTTCTGAGTCTGATGTCATGTTCATTTATATGTTGCCAATATTGGCAAACCTCCTCAATTATTGCATTGAGATCAACCTCAGAAATCCTGGGCTTGTGGTATCCGTTCACACTGGTATTTAGATGCAGCAACTCTTCAGCCACCGAAACCAACTGTCCAATCAGTTCTTTGGCCTTGTTTAGATGCATTATTTGAGCCGGACTCAGCGGATGTTCAGTTTTGCCATATTTCTCTATCAAATTCAATGAAGTTAATATAGAAGTTAATGGCGTCCTGTATTCGTGGGAAATAAGGTAGGCAAATCTTGATGATTTTTCATTTGCCTCTATCTCTTTTTTCAGTGTAACTCTCAGCTGTTTTTGAACGTTCACCAATGAATCCACCGTTTCCTGCAAAATCTGGGTTCTATCCCTAAGGGCTCTTTCAGACTGATTCCTTAACTGAGTGATAAGCTCCTTGAGCTTTGTGATCTCAGCATTGCGGCGTTGCAAGGTCTTTCCGGCAATCAAACGCTTTTCTTTATTGTTGATAAAAAACAAAGCATACACTGACTTATTTGTACTGATGCTGCTCATTCTTACGCTGACCTGAAAACTCAGCCTTTCCTTACTCAAACAAAATATACTTTTTTCGTTGGCATGTATTAAATCGGGAATTGAAATTTTAGCGCTCAGATCCTGATTTATTTGAAAAATGTGATTCAAATTCAATTTCTGAAGTTCGGTCAAAGTATATCCCAGCATTTGCAGAGCGGTTTGATTTGCTGTCAATAATTTACCCCGGTAATCTGAAAGCAACAATGCTTCACGAGAATGTTGAAACGCATAAATCAACATTTTATCCCAAATTTCTTCATCCGCAAAATTGCTTTCATATTCCTTCATATTCATTTCAAAAACGGCCTCCCCTATTTTATTAAATCGCTGTTTTTTAACCTATCCTCAACCACAATCTTATTTCGTATTTGTTGGTTCAAAAGTATGGTCGACCTCATTTATTTCGTTTTAAAC
>JBEDNI010000082.1:0-7740 GCA_041170685.1 Bacteroidota bacterium
CCTACATCGCAATCGCAAATTTGTATATCTTGGCCTATTCGGCATTATCGCGATTATTTATTTAATACAAATTTTCAAACTCCAGTTGCTCAACAACCAATATGAGCAAAAAGCAATCAACAACGCGCTGAACAAAATACCCATTTACCCTGACAGAAGTATTATTTACGACAGGAATGGAAAATTGCTTGTGCATAATATTGCGATTTACGATTTGATTGTTTTTCCGGGCAAAGCCAAAAATATAGATACGGCAGCCTTTTGTGCCATCATGAAAATCACTGGTGAAGAATATCACAAATTCATGAACATTGCACGTGAAAACTCTAAAAAAAGACAAAAAAACAACGTGTTTAACGGTTCTGCAATCTTTATGAGCAATCTCAGCAAAGACCAGTACAGTGCGATACAGGAAAATCTTTATCGATTTCCGGGATTTTCCGTAGAACCCAAAACTGACCGGTTATATGCGGTAAAGGGTGGAGCACATATGTTGGGTTACCTGGGTGAGGCAAGTAAAAAACTATTGGCTAAAGATCCTTATTACAGACCCGGAGATCTGGTTGGAATTACAGGTATTGAAAACACATACGAATCCTATATAAGGGGCGTTAAAGGGGTAAAAACCGTATGGCAGGACAGAACTTACACGGAAAGAGGAGAAGCCAAAGACAATGAATTTAATTCCCCCGCTCAGGCAGGTCCGGATTTTTATAGCAGTATTGATTTCGAACTGCAAGAATTCGGCGAAAGTCTGCTAGACAACAAAAGAGGTAGTGTGGTAGCCATAGAGCCCTCAAGCGGTGAAATTTTAGCCTTGATTAATAAACCTGATTATGATCCTAATCTACTGGTTGGTGAGGCCAGAGCACGGTCTTTCAGGCAGTTACTAATTGACCCCAAAAAGCCGCTGTATAACCGGGCTATAAAGGGGGTATATCCCCCCGGTTCCACATTCAAGACTGTGATGGCACTTATTGGATGTCAGGAAGGAGTATTAAAACAAGTCACCCTTCATGGCTGCAGTGGCGGCTATCACCTGGGAAGTCTTACTGTGGGTTGCCATCCGCACGCAGCTCCCACGGACCTCAAGGGAAGCATTGGTATTTCCTGTAATGCTTATTACTGTCAGGTATTCCGGGACATCATCGACAATCCAAAGTATCAAAACGTAAAATCAGGATATGCAGCACTCGAAAAACATCTTCGCAGTTTTGGGCTTGGCGGCAAGCTGGGGGTAGACTTGCCCGGAGAAAACAAAGGGAATGTTCCCAGCATTAAGCAGTTGGACAGAAGACACGGAAAATCCTGGAAAAGCAGCATGATTATCTCACTTGCCATTGGGCAGGGCGAAATACTGCTTACACCCATGCAAATGGCCAATTGCGCAGCCATCATTGCCAATAAAGGCTGGTTTATCACCCCACACCTTGTAAAGGGAATCGGAGTAAATAAGTACTTGCCGGATGATTTCAAAAAAAGACACTACACAACGGTTGGAGAGCTTTATTATGATTGGGTAATTGATGGTATGGAAATGGTAACCAAACCCGGAGGCACGGCTTTTGGAACCGGTATAAACGACATGGTTATCTGTGCAAAAACCGGAACCGCTCAAAATCCCCATGGACAGGACCACTCCCTGTATATCGCATTTGCGCCGAGAGAAAAACCAAATATTGCCATTGCTGTAATCGTTGAGAATGGCGGATACGGCGCAACATGGGCCGCTCCAATTGCCAATCTTATGATTGAGAATTATCTTAATCGGGGTAAAAATCCGGCTCGTCCGGATATGCTGGAACGCATAAGAACATCTGCCGTTCAATAGTTGTATGAACAGATTTTATTCAAATAAGGAAGACAACCCGGCACTGGACACAATTTCAGTATGGTTATACATAGTGCTTGTGTTCATTGGACTTATCAGTATATACTCCGCCACTTCAGAAGTAAATCAAACCTTTGAATTTTCTTTTTCATCCCTTGCAGGCCGCCAACTGATATGGATTGGTGGAGCCATTATCATTATCTTCACCATTGCCTTTGCCAACGTAGCCATCATTGATTATTTCGCCTATGGATTTTATGGTTTTGCCATACTTCTGAATATTGCGGTACTTTTCCTTGGAAAAGAGGTTTCCGGTGCAAAAAGTTGGTTTGGTTTTGGTGGTTTCGGAATTCAGCCCAGCGAGTTTGCAAAAGTGGCAACGGCTTTGGCCATAGCCAAGTACCTGGGAACATATGGTATAAGGTTTAAGGGTACCCGGAATATTGCCATAACACTAGCGTTGTTTTTGGTACCGATGGTATTGATTCTGATTCAGAACGACACCGGTAGTGCATTGGTTTTTCTTTCTTTCTTTCTAGTCCTCTATCGGGAAGGACTGTCAGGTTGGATTTTGCTCAGTGCGGTTTGGCTTATGTTGATAGCCATTGCAAGAATTGTGATGGAAGCCACCGGAGTGAGTCATTTGTGGACAATGGGTATTTTATTGTTCATGGCTTCTCTGATTATTTATGTTGGAAAAAAGAACAAACAATTGATCATAGCAACCCTTTTTGTTGCGATTGTAAGCGCAGTATTTAGTGTTGCGGTGGGCTTTGCTTATACTAAAATCCTAAAAGGCTATCAGCGGGATAGAATTGAACTTGTGTTAAATCTAAAACAAGATACACGCAATATGGGTTACAATCTCGAACAATCCCGCATTGCGATAGGAGCAGGACAATTACTTGGAAGGGGTTATTTAAAGGGGACGCAAACCAAAATGGGGTTTGTTCCGGAGCAGCATACTGATTTTATTTTTTGCACCATCGGAGAAGAATGGGGATTTGTGGGTGCTTTGGTCTTTTTCGTTTTATATTTTGGTTTATTGGTTAGGTTAATCAACCTGGCTGAAAGGCAGTCCACCGCATTTGGCCGTGTTTTGGGTTACGGGGTTGTGTGCATATTGTTTTTTCATGTAGCCATCAATATCGGTATGACCATAGGTATTGTGCCGGTAATCGGTATACCCCTCCCCTTTATAAGTTTTGGGGGTAGCAGTTTGTGGGCATTTACCCTCCTGCTGTTTTTATTTTTGAAAGTGGATGAAAAACGCCGTTAATCAAACGTATTTTACCCTACAGCAAACACCGGACGGAAGTTATACATTTTATGATAGTTACTATCAGAATCATCTTCATTCAATCAATGGAGCATTGACTGAAAGTCTTTATGTGTATATAACACATGGATTAACCCTTGTTCAAAAAGAAATAATCCGCATTTTTGAAATGGGCTTTGGCACAGGTTTAAACGCTTATCTCACTTATCAATACGCAGAAAAAAATTGTAAAAGAGTTTATTATCACACAATAGACGTCAACCCCATACCCCATTCAGAACTTCCACCACCTGTATTTCTGAAAAGTAATCATGTAGCCGTCAGGGTTTGGGAAAATCTCACCCGTGCAGAATGGAACACGGAAACGAGAATCAGTGATTTTTTTGTTATACAAAAGCAAATACAAAACATATCAGATTGTGAGTTAGTGAATAATCTTGATCTAGTTTTTTATGATGCATATGCACCCTCTGTGCAGCCTGAGGTATGGACTTCAGTGATATTCAGAAATCTGTTCAACGCATTATGCCCCGGTGGGATAATTGTTACCTACAGCGCCGCAAAAGCGGCAAAAATGGCTGTTTACGGTGCAGGTTTTATTATGGAAAAACTGCCGGGGCCACCGGGTAAAAGGCATATGCTGAGGGCCATAAAACCTCGGTAATAAAGGTTTTTGTGGATGGTTTTACAATGTAAATTGCTTTAGACCGTCAACCTATGATTTCAGCGTATAAAGAATAACAAGGTTTTAACAATCAATCCTTCACTTTTAGTAAGTTTGCAGTATGCGTAATATAACAACATCTTTCATCGCCGCATGTTTGCTGATAGCTTCCTCCTGCGGGCAAAAACAAGATGATCAGTCAGTACTGTTTGAACTGGCACAACCCGAAGAAACCGGGGTAACTTTTGTGAATACCATTCCTGAAAACGATACGCTGAATCAGTTTGTTTATCATTACCTCTTCAACGGAAATGGTGTAGCAGCGGGTGATTTGAATAACGATGGACTGCCTGAACTCATTTTTACCGGAAATGAAAAACCCGCAGTTCTATACCAAAACAACGGAGATTTTAAATTTGAAGATATTACCGAAAAAGCCGGATTAAAAACTTTGCACTGGATGAGCGGTATCAGCTTGGCAGACGTTAACAATGACGGCTACCTGGATATTTACATTTGCAGAAGTGGGCCGGATAAAAACGCCGAAAACAAACGGAATTTATTGTTTATCAATAACGGCAACATGACATTTTCAGAAAAGGCAGCCGAATGGGGTGTTGACGATCCTGGAAATGCTACCTGTGCCACTTTTTTTGACATGGACAATGATGGTGATATGGATTTATACCTGGGCAATCACGCCGACCGTTTCTTTGCCGATATCGCTACAAAATTCACACCTTCACTGCACAGAGATGAAAGAAGTCAGCAACATTTGTTTAGAAATGAAGGTAAAAAATATACCGATGTAAGCGAAGGTGCAGGCGTAAATGCCATGGGATATTGCCTTAGTGCTACTGCTGCCGACTTTAATAAGGACGGTTTTACTGATCTTTATGTATGCAATGATTATCATGTGCCTGATTATTATTACATCAACAATGGTGACGGTACATTTAACAACCAGTTTGAGACCTATTTCAAACACAGCAGTACCAACAGCATGGGGGCTGATGCCGCTGATTACAATAAAGACGGTTGGCTGGATCTGTTCACAGTAGATATGCTATCCGAAGATCCTAGAAGATTTGGTTTGTTGGCAGGCCCTAAAAAATATGATTTCTTTACCACAGCTTTGCGCAGCGGTTATGGGCATCAGTACATGCACAATAATCTTCAAACCAATTTCAAGGGTCATTTTGCAGACCTTGCCTATTTAAATGGAGTAGCGCGCACAGACTGGAGCTGGAGCCCGCTTTTTGCAGATTTCGATAATGATGGCAATTCCGATTTATTCATTACCAATGGGTATTACAGAGATGTGACCAACCTGGATTTCATTTTGTTTCAACAACGAAAAGACCAGCAGTTTAAAAAACCCCTGAATATTCTAAAGAGCGAACTTAAAAGGGAACCAACCGTTAAGGAAATAGCAGCCAATTTGAATATCTCGGAATCCGAAGCCGAGAAACTGGCTTACAGCACTACCATTAGCCATAAAGAAATACTGGAAAAATTACCTTTTGAAAAACTCACCAACTATGCTTACAAAAACCAGGGGAATTATCGGTTTTCGAATGTAACCCAGGAATGGGGGCTGGATGAACCCACACTCAGTTCCGGGTCTACATATGCCGATCTAAATGCAGATGGCAAGCTGGATTTAATTATATGTAATCAGGGAGATGTGGCCCATTTGTATAAAAATATTGGACCTGAAAAAAATTATCTTCGTATAAAATGCAAAGGAGGAAAAAAGAATAATCGATTTGGTGTTGGCTGTAAAATAATCAGCGAATCAGATTCCGGCCAGCAAATCATGGAAATGCAGCCATCACGGGGTTACCAGAGTGCAACAGAGCCCATCATTCATATTGGTATGGGAGAATCTTCCTCCCTTAATAAACTGACTGTAATATGGCCCAATGGCGAATTTCAGATTTTGACCAATATAAAGGCCAATCAGATACTTGAAATAGATGAAAACAATGCCTCAGGAAAATGGGATTACAACCCTAAAAATTCCTTCTCATTCGAGGAAATTTCTGGTCAAATAGGATTGGGTTTTATTCATCGTGAAGGAGATAATCCGGATTTTAAACGGGAGCCGTTGCTTCCGCATCGCTATTCAATGCTTGGGCCGGGAAGTGCCACAGGCGATGTTAATGGTGATGGACTTACCGATCTTCTCATCAGTAATGCAAGAGAAAGCAATGGCTGTGTTCTGTATTTACAAACTAAAGATGGTAAACTTACACAGGCCCCCTCACAGCCTTGGAGAAGCATGAATAATGTGGATGTGCTGGGATGTTTGATTTTCGATGCCGATGCAGATGGTGACAACGATATATACCTTTCAGCAGGAGGCAGCGAATACGGTTATCCTAATCCTGCCTATAAGCATAAAATATTTTTTAATGATGGCAAAGGTAACTTCACGGAAAGAACCAGTGCACTGCCAGACCTGAATGCGAGTGGCGCTTGCGTAGCTGCGGGCGACATTGACGGTGATGGAGACCTGGATCTTTTTGTGGGCGGACGATTAAAGCCCGGACAATACCCCGATGTAATTTTAAGAAGCTACCTTCTCCAAAATAATAAAGGCACTTTTGTGGATGTAACAGAATACGCCGCACCGGATCTTTTTCAGCCGGGAATGGTTTGTGCAGCAGTGTTTTGCGATTATAACAAAGACAATAAAATGGACTTAATCGTATCGGGTGAATGGATGCCCATCGCGTTTCTGGCCAATAACGGTAGTAAACTGGTTAATCAAACCGGTGAAGCAGGTACGGTGGGAACACCCGGTTGGTATAACAGTCTCATGGCTGTAGATATTGACAATGACGAAGACCTTGATATAATTGCCGGTAATAAAGGATTGAATTCATTCTTTCAGGCTACGGATGAAGACAATATCAAGATTTATTGGGCCGACCTTGATCAAAGTGGAAATATAGACTTTTGGCTTACCTACAGCAAAAACAGGAAAGAATATCCCGTACACGAACTTGATGACATGGGAGCTGCTTATCCCCTCTTTATGAAAAAACGGTTCACGACCTATGAGTCATTTGCTGGAAAAACGGCACAAGAGGTGTTTGGCGAAGAAAACCTTAAGAAAAACAGCATGCGTGCCTCGCAGTTTAACAGTTTGCTGTTAAGAAATAACGGCGGGGCTTTTTCAATAGAACCACTACCCCGCCTTGCACAGGCAGGCCCTGTATGCGGAATTACGGCTGCAGACATAGACGGGAACGGCTTCCTAGATATAATTGGAATTGGAAACAATTATGCTCCAAGGGTTGAATATGGAAGAGATGACGCATTATCCGGATTTGTACTTTACAACAACAACGGTAAAAGCTTTAATTTTAGTCACGGTACTGAAAATGGGTTTTATGTTGACGGCGATGCTAAATCTCTGGTTTGGATGGATATGCCCGGAAAATCGCTTTGCCTGATAGCTACGCAGAATAATAGTTCGGCCAAGGCATTTCACCTCAGTAAAACCAAAATGAAGTTCCTGGCAGCACCTACTAAAGCCGGAAAAGCTATAGTTTACCTCAAAAATGGCGGCTCCCGCATTGAGAATCTCTCGCAGGGATGGGGCTATTTATCGGCTGCCAGACCGGGGGTTTGGATGAATGACCAGGTTAAATCTGTTCAGTTTTTGGATGTATATGGCAATAAACTCTGATTTTAGTTGAAAATTCGAATAAATTATTTATATTTGCAGTTCTAAAAAATCAGCCATGGGAGTTACCAGACTAAAGCGCAAAGAAGCTAAAATCAGAGCCAGATCCAATCGCAGGGTGCAAACCATCAAGCGCCTTAAATCTATTGTTTTACTTGCATCTCCCTTCAAAGGAGAATCAGGGTACAAAGAAAGTTTCACGAAAGAGCAACTCCAGAAGATCAGAGATCAAACAGTCAGAGTCAAGAAAGGTGTCCATAAAATCACGT
>JBEDNI010000083.1:0-7718 GCA_041170685.1 Bacteroidota bacterium
ATTGGCACCCGATTGTATAAACGTATTCCACTTGGGATTAAGGCCTGTCTCAAAGTCTGCAATCATCAGTCCCTGGGGTATTCTTTGGCCATTGACGCCGATATTCAGAGTAAAACTATCGGTCACCCCCTCTATTTTAAGCACGGCACGGCAGGGTTCGGCTCTGAAAGCCGGCAGCATGGTAGTGGTACCATTCCACACACCATTTCCTGCATCAATGAGACGCGATTTTCCGGAAATGATTTTGCGTGCCTTGCTCAAATCGCCATAAATGCTAATGGTCCAGTTGCACTGCTTGGTAAACTCAGCAGCAAAACTTACCGTTTCCCCTTTGGAAAAGTCAACCACCGTTTTGTTTGCGGTAAAGGGTTTTACCATGCCAAACGGACCGTTCAGATCCTCAAGACTAGGACCTTCAAATTGCTTATTGTCTCTTTTACAGGAAGTAAGCAATACCATGCCGAGAATTATTTTGAATGTTGATTTCATACCTTAAAACGTCATGTTGTATATGGCCTGGAACTGGCCGATTGAATAATTGGGAAAGGGTTGTACTAAGTTACGGAAATTCATGCGCTGATACAGCAATGAAAGGTAGGTTTTCTGACCAAATCGCATCCTGAAGCCGGCGGCGGCAGCTTCATGTTGCTGATTAACCGAGTACCCTGTAAAATCGGTCACTTCGGTATATGCATCTCTGGCAGACATCAGGTCGTTCCCTTTGCCATGAAGCAGGGTGTAACCGGCCAGTATGTCAATATTGCTCATAATTTCGGCTTCCATACCTGCTCCCATTTGCAATGAATTAAGTTCAATTACTTCATATGTTCTTTCGCTGCTTCGGTGGGTCTGTTGCTGACAGGCAGACACCTGCATTTTCCACTGCTTTTTATAGCCGAGCATTTTACCAATATCCCAGTTTAAATGGGCCTGTGTGATCCTGAACTTTTTCAGTTCGGCCGTACCCTGCCCCAGTATTTCCGAAAGACTATGATGCTGCACTTCTGCAGCCACAATATTTTTGGCCTGTTGCCATTTGGATTTTACATACAATCCCTTGCGGTTAAAGGTTGCCATGCCATACGGCAACACGTTGTTAAGCAGGGGATTATAGGCCTGTAATCGGGTGCTGATGCCGTTTCTGAACAATGCAGCATTGGTGGTGTAATCCAGCAGGTTCAGGGGCCTGTCGGTCTGCAATTGCGTGTAGCGGTTAAAAAACTGGGGCTGTGCACCCACATCCAGACGTTTTGACTGTGCGGCTACACTTCTGAAATCCGGACCCACATTGAGGTAACCCCCTTCCACTGACCAACGCTTGTCTTTATTGCCAACTCGAAGAAATGCGTGCACAAAGAAATCCTGAAGATGGGGCGAACTGGTGTCCTGCAGCCAGCGGTACGATGAATTTCCCGCCTCCCCGCCCAGGGTAAGCAACCGGCCTTTCAGCGATTGATTATATTCCCATGAAGCTGTATTCACGGTGTTTTCAAAGCGAATGTTGCTAAGGGCTGTTTCCTTCACGTCAAATATCCGGCTGTGGTTGTAAGCCACGCTAAGATTCTTCTGAAACACCCAGTTTGCGGTACTTCCGAAATGCAATCTTTCAGGCAGGTTGCCAAAATTGGTGGCATTCAGTCGGTTCAGGTAGGAGTGAAAATTCCACTCAGACTTTATTTTTCCCGATTCCAGGCCAAAATTCATGGCCGCGCCCTGCTGTCGCCAGGTGTTTGGAACATAAAAGGTCTCATAATTTACAATATCTCTCTGAAGGCCAAATACGGCGGGCAACTGAATGCGGTTGTCCTCATCGTGGTTCCAGAAAGTAAATGGGGTCTGCTTTAGGTTGATATCACCCAGCTGATAACGAACCCGATCGGCAATGATACCCTTAAGCCACAATTGCCTCACATCAAAGGTTACGCCTGCACCCCAGAAACCGCCAAACCGATTGTTAATGCGAATCATACCCATAATTTCAGTATTCGCATTGGGCCTGATATTGAAACCCAGGTCCATCAAGGCATAGCCACCGGCATTCTTTTTGGCTGTTACCTCATCAGGAACGCTGTCTGCCACCTTAATTTCCGCATTGGACAGCAAGGAACGGGCCCCTCCGGTTACCGAAAACCGGGATGTATTTTGGGCCAGTATCAGTCCGGGCAAACCGAACAGTAAGCATATTGTATACTTTACAATATTGGTCGTGTTGTGTTTCATCAAAAGAATATTTTAAGTTCAACAGTGGTTTCCCACCCTTTGTATCGGTCTTTACTAAAGCTACGGTCACGGTATTGCATTTTACGTTGTCGTATATACAAACCCGCTCCCTTGCTCATTTCTATATCGAATCCGGTGGCAATGGCATATCCTTCCTGATTCTTGGGCCTTCGGCTAATGGCATCGGTGCGCGTATCGTAGTTGGCCACGATGCGCTCAGCCCCGGCATAATTGCACCATACCAGATTTTGCGACAATCTCAGGTAGGCCTCCAGCTGGTGATAGTAGGTACGGAGGTAGGCCTTTTCGGTAAGTACGGTAAAGGCCGACGGAAATTGCTGCACCGAGGCGTAGGTTCCCAGGTAATTTACGAAGAGCTCTTTGCCCAAAAAGCGCATTTTATATTTCATCTGCAATTCTGCCGTATTGAAATACTTGTCTTTTAAGGGTTTATCTTGGGCATCTACATCCAAGAGGTCTATTGTTTCAAAAACACCGCGGTAAACCTTAGTAAGGTTGGAATAAGGGCCTACACCGGAAGGAAAAGACCAGCGCCAGAACCTGGACACGGCGAGATTATTCACAGGATGGGCATAGGTGATCTGTGTGGCAATGCGCTCAAGCTCTTTCGCTACGGTATAGCCCGCATTGATTTTTAATGGGCCCACCGATGTTTCGGTATTTAATTCTATGCCTGTGCGATTATTGGTAAGCTGCCCCACCGGAACCATGGAGCTTGAAAACGGCGCTAACACGAGTTGAGATTCATTTCCTGCACCTGTATTGTTGCCTTCCAGAATGGAAGAATTCCAGAAAACACTGCTGTTGTTAATGACTCTCGGACTAATTCTGAAATAGTGAATTTGAAGCGGTAATGCCAGTATTTTCCGTGGGATATCCAGCTTGAGTGAAACGGCCTCACCCCAGCCCTTATTGTACATTTTACTATAATACTTGCCCATGCCGGTTTCGCCGTATAGCTTCCATCCGTTTTTCTTCCATGTAAACTCCAGGGTATGCATGGCAAAGCCCATGCGGCTGCTGAGCAGTGAGTCGGACCAAGTCTGGTTGTTGAACGTATTGATGCTGACAAAGCGATTGTCGTTGCCGTTTTTAACTTTACCTCCAAAACTCTGGTTGGGCAGGGGTGCCATGCCACCATTCAACTGCGTTTTACCAAACATCATGGTACCCGAGAATCCATTGGGCAGGTTGCTTGCCTCCAGGATAATGCCCTGAAATGCCTGTCTGCCCCAGCGTGTATCCTGATTCATGGCTCCGGTCTGGTAAAAGGTCTGGTATCTGTCCATCGCATTTCTGGTCATGGGATCCCAGGGATTGCGTTCAAAAACACTAAAACGATTGAAGCCCGGATTGGAGTGGAACGTAAAGGGCGTGAGGGCATACCAGTTGATTCCACCCGTCTGAACCTGCAAGGTTCCGTGTTCAAAGTCGTGGGTTCCGGTAAGACTCACCCCCAGGTTCAGGCCTTTCACATTTTCGGCCATTCCCCCGCCCATCATGGGGCTCCACAGGTAAAAATCGGTGTAAAAACGGGTGTTGGGAGCCACACTGCCACCCAGGTTCAGCAATAATTGCGGAATCTGGCTATCATCACCCACAAAAATGTTGAAGGGTGTTTTCATCTGGTCTGTGTACCCTTCCTGCAGATGACGCACATTCGTGATGAATCGGTAATAACCGGACACCTGAAAGCGCTGAAATGCAGCAGCGGGGGATTTAGGATAAATGCCGGGCGTACTGGCCAGACTGTTGGTATCCTGCGAGAAACCACTGCCAATGCATGCGATCAAGGGCAACAGCAAGTATGTTTTAATAAGTGTTACCCTCATTGTTCACTAAAAGATTGCATGTTATACTTCTTGAATTTTACAGCTCTTTTTCGGCCGCCATCAGCCACAGCGTTTACCCAGAAAGGGATATTGGCATAGGCCACTTTATTTCCATAGTAAATAAATACAAAAAGTCTGTAAGCTCCTTCTCTGGCAGGCGCTTTGAACTGCAGCTCAAAATCCTTGGCCTTTTTGATAAACCCGGTAATTTCGGTTGCCTCATTTTCCATGTCACCGCCTGCTTTTTTATCGTCACTCTCAGCCAACATTTTCCATTCAATGCGGTAATTATTCGGATTATTACTTTCCTGCTCTGTGGCCCTGAGAAGCCCGGTATTTACCTTTGCGGTGTTCAGCGATCCCGACGAAATTCTGATACTGTCTGATGCAGCGCCGAGAATCCTTTTGGCATCGGCTCCTGAATATAACAGCAAGCTGCGTAGGGTCGGCGTTGGCATTGGAGGTCTTTTTTGATTCCACAGTCCATACAGCATATCTACTGCCTCTGTTTGCCGGTTATCTTTGGTAAACAATCCATACCACGTGAGCGTATACTCTTGCTTCTGCCCCCACAAAAACACGTAGGAACCAATGCAATTATGGCTATCAGCCCTAATATACTTCACGTATCGCTCCCAGTAAGAATCTGCCTTTTCACGGCTGGTCTGCTCTATCGCCGCCTTCCAGGGCGTGGTGGGCGATTCCCAGTGACCATTGGGCCCCCATTCGGTTATCATGTAAGGTCCGTCCCATCCAAACCTTTTGATATTTTTGGGCACCCCGGCAATGTCGCCGTAGGTATTTACACCGTAGATATCAATATCGGGGGCTTTTTCTTTGATATGTTGAACTTCCAAAGAATCTAACCCTGCCGTTACGGTGCAGGTAGGGTGATTGGGGTCCGTCTCATGAATATATTTGGCAATGGCCTGTATGCTGTGCCATACTTTGGTGTTTTGGTAAAATAAATCCACCTCATTGCCTATACCCCACATCAGCAGAGCCGGATGGTTTTTAAACTGATCCACAACGCTCTTGAAATACCTGATTTGTTTCTGCACCGCCAGGTTATTGTCGTAGTCAAAGCCATGCCGTTCATGTTGAACCCACATTCCCAGCATCACCATTAATCCCTTGCTATGTGCCTCATCCAATATTTTTTGGGCATCATCCACACCCCAGGTTCTAATAGTGTTTCCGCCGCATTCCACCAGCAAATCCAGCTGCACGGTGCCCCCGGCGCCTTTTATGTAGTAGGGGTTGCCGTTTTTCATCAGTTGCCACTGATCGCCCTGCTTCACAACCGAAACCTTGGCGGGCTGCGCAACCAATGCTCCACCAAAACCCAAAATAAACGCTATGATAATAAATAAACGCACTACAGCATTCCCCCTTCAAATCCCAGTTGCTTTGCTTTTGCGGCGTTATACCTGTAGAGTTTTGCAGGGCGATGGGTTACGTTCTTTTGCAGTCTTCCGGTTTCCTCAATAATGCCGGTAGCAAGAACCTTCTTGCGAAAATTTCTTACATCAAACTCTTCCTCAAGGATAGACTCATGGATAAACTGCACTTCGGTGAGGGTAAAATATTTTGGCAACAATTCAAACACGAGTGGCTGGGTGCGGATTCGGTTTTTCAGCAACCGACGGGCATATTCCAGAATTTCGCGGTGATCAAAAGGGAGCTTGGGAATTTCAGACACCTTAAACCAGGCCACATCCTTGGCCCAAGAGGACGCATGAGGCTGATAATTCTCTACCTTTATCAAAGCAAAGTAGGCGATGGTGAATACGCGGCCAAACGGATGCCTGTCAACACTGCCAAACGTTTGTATCTGCTCCATGTACACCTGATCCAGTCCGGTGAGCTGTTTCAGCACCTTTTCTGCCGAATATTCAAGATCCATTTCCGGTGAAATCAAGTCCCCCGGCAATGCCCAAGAACCGGTAAAGGGTTCGGATCCGCGTGAAATGAGCAGTACCTTGAGTCCATCGGCATCAAAACCGAACACTACATTGTCCACAGACACGGCAACCTGGAAATACTGTTTGAGAATTTTCTTGAGATTTTTCATCGGTCAGAAGCAAATATATTGTAAAAAATACAATAATTACCTTTTTCAGTCATAACAGGGCTTACCGCTGTTTTTGTGGAAGTTTTTTTGATGGGTTTTTGTAACGCATCATCATCCTTACCAAGTAGGATGTTAGCTCTAAAATAATTCTCCTGAATTTTTTGGTACAGTTGTTGATATTCTCTTGGTAAATTACAAAACCATGAAAAAAATATTTACGCTCGGATTCGCTGCCATGGCCGCCACTGCCATGCTGGTAGCTGGTATTAAGCAAAACGACACCATCAAGTGGAACAAAACCACCCATGACTTTGGTACAGTTAAAATGGGGCCTCCTGCAGACGTGACTTTCACTTTCACCAACAATGGCAAGGCACCTGTGGTTATTACTGCGGCTCAGCCCAGCTGTGGATGTACCACCCCTACCTACACCAAAACTCCCGTAATGCCCGGTAAAACCGGTGAAGTAAAGGCCAGCTATGGTACTGAAGGCCGCCCCGGTTTCTTCCAGAAATCTGTGAAAGTAACTTTCGACAACGGCGCTACCACCGATCTTACCATCACCGGAACCGTTTCTACCGAAAGCCCCACCGGCAACGGAACCCAGCTGAAATAATTCATACAGTATAGAAGCGTTATGAAAAAGCTCCTTTTCTCCCTCTTGTTTGCCGCCGCTTTCAGCAGCGCGGTTGCCCAGGATCAGCCCGCGGCAACCCCTGCAAGCAATGCCAAGGTAAAATTTGAATCCATTTCACACAATTTCGGCAGTGTTATCGAAGGCCAGATTGCCAAGTATGATTTCAAATTCACCAACACAGGCACCGAGCCGCTGATATTGAGCAATGTGCAGGCCAGCTGCGGTTGCACCTCACCCAAGTGGCCCCGCGAGCCCATCGCACCCGGTGCTTCGGCTGTGGTAACTGCTGAGTACAACAGTTCGGGCCGCCCCGGCAACTTTACCAAAAACATTTTTGTGTACAGCAATGGTGGCGATGTAACCCTTACCATTACCGGTATTGTGGTGAAAGAACCCGAAAAACCCAAGTCGGTTATTATTGGAAATTAATTGATAGAAGGCCGGTTTATCCGGCCTTTTTCTTACCATGAAAAACGCTGTTTTACTGATGCTGCTATTGTGTTTTGGCTACACAGCCCAGGCACAGGAATCACGCATACAAACGCTACAAGGCGATACCATACACTTCGGCACCTGCAACATGGGCGATACCATCGAGGCCGTTTTCCGGTTCCGCATTGAAGGCAGCGAAAAACTCATGATTCGGCAAGTGCACCCCGGCTGCCAGTGCACAGTGCCCCTATACCCGAAAGACAGCATGGCTCCCGGCACCATCGATTCCATTGTGCTGGCCCTGCACACAAGAAACCTGCATCCCGGGCCGGTTGAAAAATACGCCATTGTCATCAACACCGGGCCCGAAAAGATATTTTACATCTACGGCGAAATCCTGGAAAATAAGGGTGCGGCGCCACGCCGTCGGAGGCTGTAGAGACGCACCGTTGCGCGTCTTTACAGCCTCCGACACCGTGGCGCCGCACCTTTGTTTTCCAGG
>JBEDNI010000084.1:0-7688 GCA_041170685.1 Bacteroidota bacterium
CCGCGCCAAACCTGCTACACTGAAACCGAACTTTTTGAAGAAGTCTGGTTTATACGTCAACGCAAATACTTTTTTTGCGCCTAACTGTACCGCTTCCCGCAGACACGCTTCAACTAATTGCTTTTTGTCACCCGATAAATTACAGTCTTTGAATAATTCCCTTAAAAACTTTTTTTCGTGTTTAGAAACCGTAAAGTCTATTGTTGGAGGTGGTGGAATTGGTTCTTCAATTTCAACAAATGGTTCGTAAGAAGAAGATGAGCCAAAGTGCATATTTGAAAGTCCTAATACAATACCAGCAATAACAGCGAAAACAAGAATTGTCAAGCCAGTAATTTTTAATACACGAAAATTGCTTTTAAATACTCTTTTCAATTCACCTAAACTGTCCGCTTGAACCCAGTTGTTATTGTCTTCTTGTCTTACAAAGGTTGTCTTGCTGATTTTAAGTTTTTTCAGGTCGTCAACCGTCAAAGGTCCTTTTTCAGCATATCCGTCTTTTATGTAGTATTTTGTCATGCGTTGTGGTCGTCCTTATAATTACAGCTAACTCATTTATAGAGGAAGTTTTTTCCCTAAAAACTTCCTCCTATTACAAACATAGGTAGTTTTTGGGAAGTTTTTCTCATTTTTCGTTTCCTTTTATTTTCGTTCAATTTAACCATTAAACTTCCTGTAGGTATTTGGCAAGTTTTACCCACTAACCAATGTTTTGCTGTTGGGCGGGGCTCCAAACAGCTTACTAACTGACTAATTGAAGCCCCATCAATGCACCCTATCCCCTCGGTATTCCAGGCCGGCTATAATCCCGGCTTCCTGCTCCAGCAGGGTTTTCCAGCGCTCTTTTACTACATCTTCGGGTAAATATTCTTTGGCCAAATCCAGAAACATGCGGTAGTGTCCGGCTTCAGACACCATAAATTCATGGTAGAACTTCCGTAAATCCACATCGCTGCAATACAAACTCAACAGCCTAAAACGCTCGCAACTGCGGGCCTCTATCATCGCGCAAATCAGCAAATCCTCAACCAGCTGATCTTCCCGGCTACCGCCCCTCTTCTTGGTGGCAAACAGCTGATGCACATATTCATCCCTGCGGGCGTTGCCCAACGAAAAACCGCGCTTGTCCATTTCCTTCAGTACCCGCCTGAAATGTCCCCACTCTTCGGCCACCAAGGGTGTAACCTCCTCTACCACATGCTTTTTCTCGGGATATTTGATAATGAGACTGATGCCGCTGCTGGCTGCCTTTTGCTCGCAGAATGCGTGGTCGGTGAGGATTTCCTCCAACGATTTTTCGGCAATGTTCACCCAGCGAGGGTCAGTGGGCAGTTTCAACCCCAGCATCCGAACCGAACTAAGTTCCTCCGATTCCGTGCGCTCTTCCATAAAATTAATCTTCTATTTTGGAAACCCGGTTTTGGTGGCGTCCGCCCTCAAACGTGGCATCCAGCCAGGCATCCACAATTTTAAAGGCCTTGTTTTTGCTCACAAAACGCGCAGGAACGCACAATACATTCGCATTGTTATGTTGCCTTGCCAGTGCGGCAATTTCTTCTTCCCAGGCCAACGCTGCGCGAATTCCCTTGTGTTTATTGGCCGTAATGCAAACCCCATTACCACTGCCGCAAATCAGAATTCCCAGATCGTTTTCGCCGGTAGACACGCTTTCGGCCACTTTGTGCGCATAATCGGGATAGTCCACGCTATCGGCACTATCCGGACCAAAATCCTGCAGTTCAAGGCCTTTTTCAAGTAAATATACCAGCAACTCGTTTTTGAGCTTAAAACCGGCATGGTCGGATCCGATGGCTAGATTCATGATGTGTGTAATGCCTTCAAAATTAGGAGCGCAAAACGGCTAAAACTACGATGATGATGATTTGTGGAAAATTACGCCTCGTCTTTTTCCCGGCGCTTCTCCACCCTTTTGGCAATAAATACGCCCAATATGTACAAAAACATGAGCGGCAAACCCAGTATCAGCTGACTGAAAATATCGGGTGAAGGGGTAGCAATGCCGGCAATGATGAAAATAATGATGGCCGCATAGCGCCAGTATTTGATTAAAAACGAGGAACTGACAAACCCAATGCGGGCCAGCACATAGATGAGCACAGGCAGCTCGAAAACCAATCCGGTAGCCAGACACATGAACGTTACAAAACCCGTTACACTGCTAATGGTGATAATGTTCTTGATTTGTGGATTCAGTGTATACGTTAACAAAAAATTGCTGGCCAGCGGCACCAGAAAGAAGTAGGCGAAGGCAACACCTGTAAAAAACAACAGGGACACTACAAACAGACTGCTGCGGGTGCGGCGAATTTCCCTTACACTGAGTGCAGGCTTGATAAACTGCCATATCTGGTTTATGAGATAGGGAAAAGAAATGATGAAACTGACCACCAGCGAAATTTTAAAGGCCGAAACAAACTGACCTTGAATTTGCTGGCTCTGCATTTCCAGTGCCGGCGGATGCCAACACATGATGTCTTTACCGGTGAAATAGCGACCTGATTTGCAGAAGAACTCGTAGCCCCAGAAACCTTCTTTGAATGGAGACAGAATGATGAAATCAAAAATTTCTGAAACATAAAAGAAGGATACAAAGATGAGAACTACCAGCAAAATGGCGATGCGAACCAGGCGTTTTCGCAGTTCTTCGATATGATCAAAGAACCCCATGTTTTTTTCATAGGGAAAATCCGGACCGGTCTGATCAAGCGCCATGGGGTTGCAAAGATACTTTCAGAAAAGGGATTATGGGGTAAAACTCCCCGCAATTACTGCATCACCATGCCACCGCACACATTCAGTGTTTGACCGGTAACATAGGTACTCATATCCGAAGCAAGGAATAAACAGGCATTGGCCACATCTTCTGTGGTACCGCCGCGCTTCAGGGGAATGGTGTCAATCCATGATTTTTTCACATCCTCATTCAGGGCCTCGGTCATTTCGGTTTCAATAAAACCGGGGGCTACGGCATTGCAGCGCACATTGCGGCTACCCAGTTCCTTGGCTACCGATTTGGTAAGCCCTATCATTCCGGCTTTGGACGCTGCGTAGTTAGCCTGTCCGGCGTTTCCGGTCAGCCCCACAATGCTGGTCATGTTGATGATGCTACCGGCCTTATTGCCCAGAAAATGGCGCAGAAATGCTTTGGTGAGGTTGAATGCGCTTTTCAGGTTGGTGTTCATTACTTCGTCCCACTGCTCTTCGGTCATGCGCATCAGCAGGGTATCGCAGGTAATGCCGGCGTTATTGATAAGAATATCTACCTTGCCAAATTCTGCGATTACGGCATTCGCAAGCTCTTCGCTGGCTTTAAAATCGGCCGCATTGCTCTGGTAACCTTTCACTTTCACGCCATAGGCGGATGATAATTCGGCTTCAAACGCACGGGCCTTCTCCACAGATGAGGCAAAGGTGAAGGCAATGTTGCAGCCGTTTTTGGCAAATACTTCGGCGATGCCCTTCCCTATTCCGCGGGAGGCACCGGTAATCAAGGCAGTTTTTCCGTTAAGCATGGGGCGAAGATAGTTAAATTCAGGGTTTTGGAAAGCACCGTCGAATTTCCGCCTAACCCTAATATACAGAATTTTTCTCACATTTCCCAATAAATCGAGGATAATGTGGCCGCGATATTTCGTTAATTTCGCAGTCATGCCATCCTTCCTTGAAACTCCCATTGAATACCTGAAAGGGGTAGGCCCCCAGCGGGCGGAGGCATTGAAGAATGAACTGGATATACACAGCATCGGCGATTTGCTCATGCACTATCCGGCAAGGCATGAAGACCGCTCCAGGGTTTACAAAATTGCTGAACTGGGCAGTGCGGAAGCCAATGTGCAGGTGAAAGGCAGAATCGTTAAAACCGATCTTATAGGCGCCGGTGCCGCAAGGCGTTTCACGGCCCTGCTGCAGGACGATACCGGCCTGCTGGAACTCATCTGGTTTCAGGGCATTTCCTGGGTGGCAAAATCGGTAAAACCGGGTGAAACCTACCTCGCTTACGGCAGAATCAGTGACTATAAGGGCAAATTATCCATGGCACATCCCGAACTGGAAAACGGTGATACAGCGGCACCGTCAAAAGGGCTGGTTCCTGTGTATCCACTGACTGAAGGCATGCGGCGCAGGCGGCTTGAAAACCGCTTTATGGTGCAAATCGTGCGGGCAGCACTGGCCGACCCCAAAATGGAGGTTCCGGAAAACCTGCCCGCCCATATATTGCGAGAACTGCAGCTCCCCGACAGAACCCTGGCACTTAAAATGCTCCACGCACCGGCAGACTTAAAATCGCTGGAAATAGCCCAGAAACGCCTCAAATTTGAGGAACTTTTTTACTTGCAAATGCGGCATCTGCAGGTTAAATCTAATCGCAACCGTGTGGTAAAAGGCCCGGTGTTCAATGAGGTAGGCCATCTTTTCAATACTTTTTACAAGGAGCACCTCCCCTTCACCCTTACCGATGCGCAAAAAAAGGTTCTCAAAGAAATACGGGCCGATATGAAAACAGGAAGGCAAATGAACCGACTCCTGCAGGGCGATGTGGGAAGCGGCAAAACCATGGTGGCACTTCTCAGCATGCTACTGGCCGCCGATAATGGCTTTCAGGCCTGCGTGATGGCGCCCACGGAAATTCTGGCTGCACAGCATTTTTACAGCATCAGTGAGTTTCTGGAAGGCATGCATATTAAGCCCGTATTACTTACCGGAAGCACACCCAAAAAGAAAAGAACCGAAATTCTGGAAGGGCTGAAAAACGGCGATATCCCATTTTTAATAGGCACCCATGCTTTGATTGAAGATGATGTGGCTTTTCAGCAGCTGGGACTGGTGGTGATTGATGAACAACATCGTTTTGGGGTGGCCCAGCGGGCCAAACTCAGCTCCAAGGCAAGCATTCCGCCCCATGTGCTGGTGATGACCGCCACTCCTATTCCAAGAACCCTGGCCATGACGGTTTACGGCGATCTGGATGTGAGTGTAATAAATCAGCTTCCGGGCGGGCGCAAACCCATACAAACTGCGCTGAGGCCGGGCTCTAACCGTCCGCTGATCATGGATTTTATCCGTAAGGAGATTAAAGCCGGAAGGCAGGTCTACTATGTGTTTCCATTAATTGATGACAGCGAAAAACTGGAACTGCAAAGTTTAATGTCGGGGTATGACATGGTTAACAATTATCTGCCCACACCCGAATTCAAATACAGCATGGTACACGGCAAACTGAAACCGGAGGAAAAGGACGATGAAATGCGCAAATTTCGCAATGGTCAGACCGATATCATGGTGGCCACTACCGTGATAGAAGTGGGTGTGAACGTACCGAATGCAACCGTGATGGTGATTGAAAATGCCGAACGTTTTGGGCTCTCGCAATTACACCAGCTGCGCGGTCGCGTGGGGCGTGGGGGCAACCAAAGCTATTGCATCCTCATTGCAGGTCATAAGCTTTCAGCCAACGGCAAAAAACGCCTGGAGACCATGGTGAGAACCACCGATGGTTTTGAAATCAGCAAGGTGGACCTGGAACTGCGTGGGCCGGGTGAAATGGATGGCACTAGGCAAAGCGGCATTCTGGATTTAAAGCTGGCTGACATTCGCCACGATGAAAACCTGCTGCTGCTGGCCCGCGCACGTGCCGAAGACCTGCTAAACAGCGATCCCATGCTGATGAAACCGGAAAATTTCGGGGTGAGACAAGAACTGGCCAAAGTGCCGCACCGCACGGTGTGGAGTAAGATTGCTTAAAATGCCCTGATGGGTCGAACGGCATACGCATAACCGTTTTTGTAGTAATGCGTAATTTTATTCTCGTAAAACAGGATGTAAAACGAATACACATTTTGGGCGGCAAACTCTGTGCTTGTCCAGTATTTTGCAGTACTAATCTGGGTCGCTCCCGGCATGGCAGCGAGGGTTCTGGCTACCGCAATGTAATTATTGGCCAGCATGTAAAATTCAGACACTGCGGGCAAATACCAATCGCTGTAGCCGTTTAAGGTGAGATCAAGACATTGCTTTGCCGCACTGCTTACGTGTCCGCTTTGCGCCACAATGGCATTGCTATTGCCTAATCCGTCCCAGTAACTCTGTGCGCCGGGTCCCACCGATGTAGTGATGTTGCTCCAATCTGAATTGGTTAAATCAGTGGGTGAAACGATCAATCCGTGCTCCTTCCCTGCGCTGTCTTTCCACAAATAAAATATCACACCACCGCCAAATTTTTCTCCGATGTAATGGCTTGTGCTACCGGACAATGTGCTGCTGATGGTGTCTTTATTGATTTTTATACCCGCACCGGCCACCAGTTTATTCTGCTTATTCCCCCAACGCTGTGTGTCGGCACTACCAATGTGTTTGGCTACTGAACCGGAAAAAAGGGGATCTATTTCTGTGTAGTTACTCAATTTGGCATTCCAGCGGACTGTATCGGCAGCAACGATGCCATAGGCGACGGATTGGGCAAACAAGGGGTCTTTTTCCGTAAAACCGGATATTTTTGCATTCCAGCGGGCCGTATCCTGAACTGTAATGGCGGCAGAAACAGATTTTTTAAATTCAGGGTCATTTTCCTTGAATTCAGCGGCTGTTTTTGCAAACAGGGCATATGGTACGCTCAATAGTTCGGCTGTGCCGGAAATGGTGTACGAACTGCCACCCGTTGGGTCAATTTCTGTTTTGATATAAAATGGACCGTCAGCCCAGTTGATTCGGTTGAAAACTCCCACGATAGCCGCACCTCCACCCACTTCTGCGGTGATAAGTCCGTGGGAATTGCTTTGCAGTTTATGACTTTCTGCAAACACCTCAGTACCGTTTGGTAATTTTTGCAAAATCCCCACCCTAAGCCCAACCGGTTTGTTGGCTATCAGATTGCCTGAAGCATCTCGCACCACCGCCTGGTAGCTGAATTTCTGAGGAGTCTGGGCTAGGACAAAATTTGCAATTATTGCAAATAGGGTTAAAACCATAAGTTGTTTTTTACTAAAAATCATACTATTCAAAAATACATATTTTGCCATGTTTTCCAATTGATTTCATGTTAAGTCTGGGTTACCCCGATTGAATGATGAATGCTATTGGCGGCTTTGCTTATTTATCACTAATTTTACCGCTGAAAAATGAACAAGCTGTTTTTTGAACTCGGACGCTACATCCTTTTTGTGCGCAGCATGTTCTTCAAACCGGAACGCTTCAAGGTTTTTTTTGAACGCACCATTCATGAAATGAACAATATTGGTGTGGGTTCCATTGGAATTGTCACCATCATTTCTGTGTTCGTAGGTGCAGTTACCACCCTTCAGACAGCCTATCAGCTGGTATCTCCGCTCATACCCATGAAGGTTATAGGAACCATCGTTTCAGACAGTTCTTTGCTGGAATTTGCGCCTACCATCACTTGTTTGGTATTGGCCGGCAAAGTGGGAGCCAACATTGCCTCTGAGGTGGGCAACATGCGGGTTACCGAGCAAATCGACGCCCTGGAGGTAATGGGTATCAACAGCAGCGGATTTCTGGGATTGCCTAAAATCATCGCCGGTGTCATCATGATTCCTTGTTTAATCATTGTAGCTAATTTTCTGATGGTAAGCGGTGGTATTTTAGCTGCCCGGCTCACCGATCTGATGTCGCCAAATGAATTTATTCAAGGGGCCCGAGAAACGTTTAAATTG
>JBEDNI010000085.1:0-7429 GCA_041170685.1 Bacteroidota bacterium
CAGTGTATTTAGGCGAATTCTATGAATTTCCTGCCCAATGAGACCCAGGCTTTTAACAAGTTCTATATTCCTTAAACTTTCGGTGGTAGTGCCGGCCAAGGCTCCTGTTTCGGCCACAATGTTTTTTTGCACAGATTTAATTTTCTTACTTAAAAATGAACTGGACACACCAACCACCAGCATGGCCATTAAAAAAGCGGGGGCAATGAGCCAATGCACCATAAAACTGGCAATAAATACAACAAAAATGCCCACTACACTGGTATACAGCAATCCCACAGCCAGGGTAATGACTTTCTCTGTATCCATGCGTACTTTCTGCAATACATTCAAGGTTTCTCCACTACGACGATCCTCAAAAACCTCAAATGGAAGCTCCATGGTATGCCTTATTCCATCCATGAAAAGATTGGCCCCCACCTGTTGCATGGCCACATTGATGAAATAATCCTGAAGATTTTTTGCAATTCGGCTTACCATGGCAAACGAGATGCCCAAGAGCAACCAGCTGACAACACCAACCATAAAATCTGACTGCCCATAGTTGCTGTATTTGAGCAAATAATGGTCTATGATATTTCTGCCCACCCATGGATCCAGCATAGAAAAAATCTGAGAAACCGAGGCCAGAATTAAAGCGAGTAGAATAATCCCCGAGCGGGGCCTGACATATTGAAACAGCAACTTCAAAATTTGTTTCAACAAATATAAGGAAAATTATTGAGATTTCAGCTTAATTGACAACCATGACGTAAAAGCACAGATGATGAGACCCAGGCTTTCTCTCGCTCTCTCTGTATTCTGATTCATCATGGTATCTCCGAGGCCCTCCCATTTCTCCGGCCATTGAAATGCACTAAAAAACAGGGGAATAACCATGGCAACCAGGTACCAGATGGTATTGAGCGGTCTGATTACAGCTGAAATAACTACCAGTGCATACATCATGTACACGGTAATCCAGAGCCATGCATCGGGATCGTTATATTGCACTGCCGCGAACGCCAAAAGCATACAGAACAGCAGCAGCAGAACTATTTTCTTCATGGATTATTTGGTTCGGTTTACCAGCATTATCAAGGGTGTACCTTTGGCAAATCTGGCGGCATCTTCGGTACTCATAAAACTTTGCGGTCCTTGGCTAAAGTTACCCAGAACCACATCCTCATCCCCGTCACCGTCAATATCACCGGCATCCATGGTCAGCCAACGGCCCAACTGATATCCTTTTATTTTGTATGGTTTAAATGAGAGATTACCCGCATTTTCAAAATACAGGAGGGCTTCTTCGGGTTGCTGCAGGAAATCAGCAAAGAATGCAATGCTGACCATATCTAAATCGCCGTCTATATCAAAGTCCCTCATCATGAAGCGATACGATCCGTTAATCGGATAGAACCAGCGCTGTTTAAACTGATTTTTCCCGTCATTAAGGTAAATATAAATGCCATGATAGGGCTTAAGAATCACCGAATAATCTGCATTGTCACCGCAGGCATATACGATATCGGGATGCCCGTCTTTGTTGACATCTTCAATTTCAAACCAGGAGGATCCGTTTACAGGCAATAATTCCATTAAACGCTTTTCAGAATAATTTCCATTACCCTCATTGATGTAGAGGTAAATACCCTCAATACCCTGGGCAAACATGGCTATGATATCCTGTCTACCATCCTTGTTCCAGTCATACACAACAGACCGAATACAACCGGGCTCTTTTCGCAAAACTTTAGAAACATTGCCATTGCTGTTATACACAGACAAATCGCCCACAAGGTGACCAAAACTGTTAATCAGAAAATCATTGCCCATGCGATGCGCCTGCACCGGTCTTGCCAGCTTATCAGCCCTGGGGACACCGGCTTTTCGGATTGCCGGGTTCACTTCCAGTAGTTGACCTGATCTATCATTCGAAGGGAATACAGACCCCATGCAAGTGAGCAGCCATTGGTTGGGGCGGGAAATATCACACCAAACGGGTGCACTGGGCACATCCATGATCCATTTGGCTGATAAATCTTTATTCAGTACCACCAGCTGATTAACAGATTCTCCGGCCACTCCGGCTAAAATTTGTTGGTATTCCGGCACTATTTTCACAAAAGTGGCAATAGGAGGACCGCTTTGTTGCACAGAAGGTATCATGGCGTCAAACAGGCGGGTTTCTTCACCAATGGGAACATTACGCTGCTGTGCGGGTAGGGTTTCAGGGGCTTTGACGTAGAAATAATTGATGATCTTCCTCATCAAGTCCGGTTCAATTGTGGGTTTATTGGGATAAATACCCGCCGGAACTTTGGGGTCGTCCCTTTCAGAATAAAATGTGACGCCGTCCAGTTCGTAAATTCCCATTTTTGCAGCCATCACCGGAAGAACTTTTTCTTTCCAGGTGTATTTATCCAGTTTATCGGGGGGGACCCAGATATGACAGGAAGAACATACGGCTTTTACTGTGGCTTCCACGGAATCTGCCTGTTTTACCAAACTTTCGTCCACATCGGTTGAGATATCCTGACCTCCGCCACAGGCAGACAGACACAATGTCAAATAAGCTAATATTGGTAGTAAATAACGCACTTTTTTCTTGCAAATTTCGGGAAAATTCAGTATCTTTATGCTTCGATGCGTGTATCCTGATAAAATTTCAGCAACCCGGCCATGATAGCCCGAATTTCATACCTGTTTGCAATCAACAATGCAGCATTTCGGGTCAATTTTTCCCTGAGATCTTTATCAGTTTGTAAACGTACCATGGCAGCAGCAAATTCTTCAGGGGTGTTGGCCAAAAGCAACTCTTCTTCAGAATGAGCATCAATACCCTGTATCCCAATATCCGTGCTAATCACCGGGGCACCCAGATTGAATGCTTCCAGAATTTTTACCCTAATTCCACCTGCAGCAAAAACCGGCACCACCATGATGCCATGGGATTGAATAAAGGCATGAGCATCGCTAATTTCTCCATGCACATGAATTCCTTCGCCCATATATTCAGGATCGTTTTTTTGCAGCCCCTTTCCTGCCAGATGTAGCTCTGCCAAAGGCAATTGCAATCTAACCGCCGGCCACACCTTTTCAACGAGCCATTTCACTGCTTCTTTATTAGGCAACCATTCCATACTGCCCAAATGAAAAAAAGAATTTTCATTAATAGTGCCTGCGTTTTGTGTTACGCGCTCCTGACCCACCGGCAGCAGATACATAGGTTTGCCCGGGGCGATTTTTTCAAACATATTCTTGTCAGACGGGGCGATGGGGATAATCGCATCTACAGCATTCAGTATACGCTTTTCATAGCGTTCAAGTTGTGATGCCAATAGGTTGAAATACATCTTTTTCAGCCCACTGGAATTGCCTGATGCCAACCGTTTCCAAATCTGAAACTCCGCATTATGTTGCCTAATTGATACCGGTATACCGGCTTCCCTGATTGTTTTGAGAAACGGGCTGGCGTATAAACCCTCCAATTGAACCCAATCAAATTTTTCACGTCTCAATAAATCCTTGAGCGCCGCATTCGCTTGTTCACTTTCAAACCGCGAGATGTTGTAGTTTTTTCCCTTCAGTATTGCCTTAACGGCGCCCCATGGGGTTGGGTTCGCGTTGAGTGGTACATCAATTACCCTACAAAAATTAAAATGTTCAGCAATTTGAGCGGAAGTTACATGATGTTTGCGGGTATTGAAGCTAAAGTACACAATATCTGCACCCTGGGCGGACAATCCTTTAAGCAACTGAAAAGTAGCAATAGCGCCGCCATCTTTCAAGGGCCACGGAATACGGCTACCCACAATCAACAATTTCATCCTTTATTTCTTTTCAGATACTTCAAAAGACGAAGTTCCTTCTTTCCGCCTTCGTCATTGTTACCATGTTCATTTTTAACCGTTACCCAAAATAGTCGGTTAAAGAACTTCTGATATGCTTCAAGGCTCAGTATGGCACTGTCTGATGCGGCCTTAACTGTGATGTAAAGCCCAATGGGAAATAATATTGCGCTGCTCATCCACATTCCGGCCCAAATGGGCATAACGCCCTCCTTGCCAATTTTTTCTCCCACCAGGTTAATGGCATAAAACAGCACAAACAATAAAACACTAATAACCAGGGGCATCCCAATCCCGCCCTTTCGTATGATGGCCCCAAGGGGGGCAGAAATCAGAAACAACATTATCAGCAATACAGACAAGGTGAATTTTTTGTGCCATTCAACCTTATAGGGTGCAAGTTGTTCTTCATCATATTTAAGACCGGTTATCAATCCGTCAATAGTGCCTTTGAACCCCCGTGCATTGTTTATGGCACCAGCCAGAATGCTTGCCTGACCGGATAATGGCTGATTTCCATGTTTGGGCAATAAAAACCTGATTTTAGACGTCCTAACCGTATTCGATTCAGGCCTGGATTTATTACCCAATATACCGGGTAGGTGCATGTACCTTGCCAGAAATCCGGCATTTTCCGTTTTTTGTTTTTGCAGCCTCAGTTCAGCCGAATCCAGTTCGTGGTTCAGTTCACTAATATTCATAAGACGATAGTCGCCTTTATAAGCATCTCTTTCAGTAAACTTAAGGTCAAGGCTGCTTAGATCAATAATCATCTGTTGTTTCTCAAACCGCATCTGATTGAAAGGCGCAGTTCGGGAATAGTCGGGATTTTTTGTCATTTCATCATACCTTACACCGTTAAACAAGGTAAAATACAGCGTTCTTTTATCGGGAGACAACACCATCCTGCCTTTTTCAGCCCTAACCACATTGAGTCTTTTGCTTTCATCGCCTTTGTACTCATAAATCAGCACATCCTCTACCCCCTCATTATCAGCGTGTTTTTTTCCAATTCTCAAGGAAAAACCATCAATCTGCTGGTAAAACACACCCTCCTGAATATTAAAAGCCGGTTTTTTCTGCCGTAGATCCCAGAGTAAGGCCTTAGCCTCCAGATTGGCTTTGGGAATCACAACATTCATAAAAAAGAAGTTGAGCACTGCCAGTCCCAGCATGAGCATAAAAACAGGTCGCAAAATGCGAAACAAAGAAATCCCATTGGCTTTCAGGGCTACCAGCTCAAAACTTTCACTCAAGTTTCCAAAAGTCATCAAACCGGCTACCATCACGGTCAAGGGCAAAGCCATAGGAACCAGGTCGGCCAGTGAATAGAAAATGAGTTTCATAAGTATGAGCGGTTCAATACCCTTCCCTACCAGCTCATCTATGTATTTCCATAGAAACTGCATCAGAAACAGAAACATGCTCAGCACGAAAGTCACCAGAAACGGTCCGATGAAGGATCGGAGCACGAGCAGGTCAACGCGCTTAATCAGGTTACTTTTCACGGTGATTTTAAATACTGTCAATCCCGATAGGGATACGGCCTCAAAGTTACATATTTCGTGCCGAGTATTTGGTTATCAGTAAAACACAAAGCCGGACGGAATGATACCGGCGGTAAAAGAATGGACCTCATTGCCACCGGAACCCAGCAGATACACCTTTCCTTTCGACACGTAATCGGCGGCATCACAGAGAAAAAGTAAGTTTCTGCGAGGATGTTGAGCAATATGATAAAAATTGGCTCCAGGCTTTGAAAAAATGGGCTGAACAGGCAGTTTTTCGTCAGCGATTCCCATTTTATAAACCCCGCCGGCAATATAGAACAAGCTATCCTTCCTCGAGTTTATACACAGGGATGAAGCGTAACCTGACAGCGGCATGCTAAAGTTTTTCAGCTTTTTACCATCGGCAGTCCATTGTTGTAGGCGACTGTAGCCACTGTCATTGAAGGATGCCAGCGCCCAGATATGATTATTTTTATCGATGCCGATCCATCGAAGCCCTTTTCCCACATAATTGCTATCGGATAATGACATGGCTGATGCGTCAAATTTCCTCAGCCAGCCGTCATAGCAGGCCACCCATATATCATTTCCAGCAGCCACTATTTGTTCGCTCCACCCGCCTGTATGTACAGATTTTATAAGCTGTGTACCATCGGCGTTACGAATCTGTATTTTACCTGAGTATAAATCAGACAACCAAATTTTGTCACCCACCCTCACAGCGTATCTTGGTGACCCCAGTCCGGCAATACTATATTTCTCTTTTAAGGTATGACTGTCCAGCACCACAATTTTTCCGGAATTATTCACCACCAGCCACACATCGCCATTGATGATACTGCCACTCTGCAACACATCGCCCAGCGGCTTGCCGTTCACTTTTGAATAAACATCTGACTGCAACGTACTCGAATCGATAGAATATAAATCGATGCCGGCATTGCCCCACATAAAATTGCCTTCGTTCAGCACCAGCACCGGAAGATTGCCAACATTTACCTTTTCCGGCAAAGGTTTTTCTTTCTTGCAAGCAGAAACAAAAAAGAAAGTGATGATGATGGCCGTAAGCAGACGCATTATTTAACAATCTGAATCGTTTTGCTGATAATACCCGTGCGTGTTTTTATCTTGATGATGTAATAGCCGGGGGTGATATTTTTAGTGGAAATTTCTCCTTTGTAGCTATCTGTTTTGTAAACACCTTTGATTTGGCCGGTAAAATCCAGCAGGGAAATTGATTCCATTTCAGCATTGGCCGCTATATACAATATATCTGAGGCCGGAACAGGATAAATATTAACTGATGCAGTCAACTCTTCCACTGAATTCAACCCAAAGAATTCTACCCCATCCAATACAAAAAATGCGGGGGTATTCATGCCCCATTGACCCACATCTGAACTAACCAGTTCGAAGGAAACGCTATCTGTGTAAGCATCTTTTAGGTTTACAAATTTCCATTCTTTGAGAATGAAATCCTGGTTAGAATCAGTAAATCTGTAATCTGCCAATATTACCCGCTGACTGTCTACAGCCCTACTTTGTTTGTAGCTTCTAATGATGAGTACGAACGAATCCTGATCTTTTCCGGTTGTTCCGCCAAACTTCTTGGCAAACATATCGCCAAACTTCATGCTGTTGTAGGCATATGTGGAGTTACTTACATAGAACCCTTTGAGCGGAAAATCATTGGCACTCCTTCTTTGCAGGTAAAAGAAACTTCCGTTTTGTCCCACCATAAAGGCCTTTCCCTTGTTGCCGTTCTCCACGCCAAGACCTGGCGCTGCACTGTATAGATGGTTGGTGAAACTGGGTGGCTCTACTTTATTGTTAATGATTTTTGACAATGCCCAGCCGCTTGCCCAGTACTTAAAGGCTGTGTCATAGCTCACGGGAAATGTCATTTCTCCATTGTTGAAATAGTGCATTCTCAGGCCATCGCTGCCATTTAACAGCATTACCGTGTCAAGGGCCGAATTTTCAAAACCTTCAGTAATCTGACCGTTAAGTGTGGCGCTGCAGGAAAGAATAGATAGGATGCTGATTTTTTTAAGAAATCTCATGGTATTATTTTTTATAGTGTAATTT
>JBEDNI010000086.1:0-15069 GCA_041170685.1 Bacteroidota bacterium
GGGTGACCATGCCCACGCGGCTTTTCACCCATTCATATTGAGCGAAGGGCAAGGATTGCTGAACAGTTTCAAACACTTCATCTTTAATCTCAAAAGGATCTGAAATCTCCAGTGTGCTTCTTTCCAAAAACCCGGGAATGGCATTGATGCCGAATATTTTTTCACCCCAATAGGGTAATCTCTCATTGAATAAAGCTTCTTCGGGTGTTTTGTTCACAGCGCTGAGCAAAAAAACGGTGTCGCTGTTTCCGGCATAATCGCGGATGCGTTCAGGGTATGCGTCAAAATTCAAATCGATAAAAATATCGAAATGCGCAGCATCTTGGCTATTTTGCACCCATGAAATCTGCGAATCTGCTTCGCTACCCTTCGGCCAGGCTTGCTGCCTGTCTGTTGATGCCAGTATTCCTATTTTCATGCAGCCACAAAAATAAGCAAACGATCATGCGAGAAACGATTTTTACAAAAAATGCCCCTGCGCCTATTGGACCTTACAGTCAGGGGGTACGAGCCGGTAATACCTGGTACTTTTCAGGACAAATTGCCCTTATTGCGGAAACAGGACAGATGGCCGAAGGCGGCGTAGAAGCCCAGGCCAAACAGGTGATGGAAAACATCAAAGCCCTGCTTGCCGCCTCAGGATTGGAATTTGGACATATTGTAAAAACTACCATATTTCTGAAAAGCATGGATGATTTTCCCAATGATTTTCCCAAGGTGAATGCCATCTATGGCAGCTATTTCAGTCATAATGTATTTCCGGCACGTGAAACGGTAGAGGTATCTCGGCTTCCCAAGGATGCCCTCGTTGAAATCTCAGTTACCTGCGTAAAATAATTACTGTTTCAGCAATCGCCCGCTGTAATAGGTGTTGCCCTGCAGTATTGAAATCTGGTAGGCGCCTGACGGAATATCCGCCACAGGTATTTTACAACGCTTTCCTGCGTCCATCATAGCATTGCCTTCCGCGATGGTTTTTCCTGTGAGGTCTGTAATCTTCCACTGAGCATTTCCCTCCATAAATCGAACATCCGAAACGCAGGCATAATCAGAGGCGGGATTGGGATAGATGCGGGTAGTCTCCGTTTTTAATACGGAAGTTTTGCTCACATTTTTGAGCACGGAATTATCAATGATAATATTTTCATCCCCCGCCTGGTAAAGGGTAAACCAGAAATAAACCAGAAACATTTCATCGTTGGTGCCCTCACCCAGAGATACGGCCTGCGGCGGATTGCTGGGGTTGAACGGATTGGATGACGTGTTGTTATAACTGGCTTGTCCGCGCAAACTGGTCCCTCCGGGTATTTTTACCACATTTCGAAATGTATAGGATCGTTGCCAGTGAAAATCCCATTTGGGAATGTCCACAAACCGTATGGTGTCTTTAGCGGGTGTTACCCCAAAAGCCTTGATAGAACTTCCGATCAGGTGCATATGTGGCCCCACGGTAAACACCGATACATCCAAAGGCAAATCGTATTTATTGTTAAATGACTTTACCTGATTGGCGGGTATGTAGAGCGGACCGTTTTGTAGGTTTGGCGCATTGTGATTCAGTGCGGGCTGAATAGCCACCTGTCTCTGTGGTGTTGTGGTGGTTTTCAGTATCACCCGTGTGCTGTCAACCACATTGTTCACACCGCCCGGATAGTGGATTTGCAAAACAATATTGCCCTTTTTCAGCAGTTTAATGCCGAAACCATTGGGGAAAAAGTAAGGCTCTGAACCTGGAACCCAGATACCAATGAGGTCTGAGGTGCTACTGCCTGTGCCACCAAAACTCAGATAGCCGGGTTTGGGGTCTGCCGCATCCATTTGCAAAGGTTTCGAACCGGTGTCATGGAAAATAAGTGCATGGTGAACCACACGCAGGTTCCCGGGAATTACTTCAATAGCCGTTAGAAACTGATCCTGTGTGAAGCCCGTGGGTAAAACAAAACAGCGGTATTCATCCGTATTGGTTTTTACGGTGTAGTCGGGAATTTTAAGATTGCGGGTGGGGCTGTTGATACTGCCACCGGTTTTTAAAACGGGTTTTAAAGGGGCTTTGGTTGTATCACCTTTGGGCATGCCACCATCCACCCAGCCGGCGATAGCACTGATTTCCTCATTGCTTAATACGCGTTCGTGGGCATAGCGTTGGTACTTCAAATCGGCAGGCCAGGGAGGCATTCTGCGGGAAGAGGTGGAATTTTTAACACCGTACGAATACGTTTTGGCATTTTCATAAGTCACCAGGGAAAAGGGGGCTATTCCTCCGTCTATGTGGCAATTGGTGCAGTTGTTGTATAATATGGGGGCAATATGCTCGCTCCAGTTGGGTGTTTGAGCAGATAGTCGGGTGGTCAGTACCAGGGATAAAACAAGAATGAATTTTTTCATCAGCAGTTAGACGAATTGATGTGCTTTTAGGTTTAATACAAACTTACCATTTTTTTTCAAGCTTATTATTACCTTCAGTATCTTTGCTATCCCAATTAGCCAACATTGAATTATGGAAAACAACAATCCACCCATTGATATAGAAATTTCTGACGAAATCGCCGATGGTACTTACAGTAATTTTGCCATCATTACCCATAGCAATACCGAGGTAATTGTCGATTTTGTCCGCCTGATGCCCGGTGTTCTCAAAGGGAAAGTGAAATCCCGCATTATTCTGGCGCCACAACATGCCAAAAGATTGCTTTTTGCACTGGGCGATAATATTGCCAAATTTGAGCATACTTTCGGAGAAATTGAGCTGGATGAAAATGATTCAAATTCCGCCATTCCCCTGAACTTTGGCGGACAAACCGGACAGGCATAAACACTTCTATACATCATGAGCACGCAAGCCCAAAACCAGATACAGCAAGCCATAGAGGCACAGAAAAACAGGCAGTTCTACGCTGCTTATCCCGAAAATCCCAAGGCATACGCCGAAGATGCCAATGCCAAAGGACTTGAAGCCTTTCAGAAACATCTGAATACGGACTTTGCCGGGTTGGCGGAAAATCCGCACAGCAGCAGGGTAGGAGAAGAGGTTTCGCCTTATATGATGGTGGGACTGGGCGTTCAGTATCCTTATTACGAGGCCGAAGATCTGGTGGCCTACGCCCGCAATGCCTGGTCTGCATGGAAAAATACTTCGGTAGAAAAACGCGCTGAAATTCTGGTGCAGTCGCTGAACAATGTGGCAGAGAGGTTTTTTGAAATCGCCTACGCCACCATGCATACCACCGGACAAAGCTTTGTGATGAGCTTTCAGGCCAGCGGCCCGCATGCCAATGACCGTGCCATGGAAGTGCTGAGTCTGGCTTATCAGGAGCTTACTCGATTTACCCCAGCAGTAGATTGGGTGAAGCCCATGGGCAAGTTTGATTTGCAGATTAAAAAGGATTTTACGCCCATTCCCCGCGGTATTTCACTGGTGATTGGCTGCAGCACATTTCCCACCTGGAATACCGTTCCCGGTTTGTATGCCTCACTCATGGCCGGAAATCCGGTGATTGTGAAGCCGCATCCCAAGAGCATTTTGCCGATTGCCATTGTGATTGAAGAGATTCAGAAAGCGCTGTTGTCTGCAGGCCTGCCGGCCAATATAGTGCAAATGGCACCGGATACGCTGTCAAATCCCATTACCAAAAAATTAGCCGAACATCCCGATGTGAAACTGATTGACTACACCGGCGGTTCCGCCTTTGGCGATGTGATTGAAGCCTTGCCCGGAAAAATAACCTTTACCGAAAAAGCCGGTGTGAATAGCATCATTCTTGATTCGGTAGCAGATGCACAGGCCGTTTTTGGCAATATCGCTTTTAGTGCTTGTCTTTACAGCGGACAAATGTGCACAGCACCCCAGAATATTTTTGTTCCTGAAAACGGCATTGCTACGGCTGAAGGTCACCTGACTTTTGATGAAGTGGTGGCCGGAATAAGCCATGCCATTAAAGGACTGGTAGAAAATCCCAAGATGGGGCCCTACACACTGGGAGCCATACAGAATGATCTCACCGTAAGCCGTGTGGATGAAGCCAAAAAACATACACATGTGGCGCTCGATAGCATCCCTGTGCCGCATCCTGAATTTCCCGATGCGCGCATGAAAAGCCCTGTGGTGATGGTTACCGATGCCGCAAGCACGCAGGTTTGGAAACACGAGTGTTTTGGTCCGGCTGTGTTTGTAGTGAAAACCGCCAACAGTGCCGAAAGCCTTACAATGGCGGCTGCTTCTGCCTCTGAACTGGGTGCCATCACCTGTCTTTGTTACACAATAAACGACGGTTTCAAAGATGAAGTAGCCGAAGCCATGAATGCGGCCTTTACGCCCGTGAGTTTCAATTTTACCGGAGCCGCTTTTGTGAACCAGCACGCGGCTTTCAGCGATTTTCATGTTTCAGGCGGAAACCCCAGCGGCAATGCCGGATTTACCACCCCTGAATATGTGAACCGCCGCTTTGTGTGGGTGGGCAACCGCTACGCATAATTTTACCCAGATTTTACCAAACAAAAACCCCTGTCTAAGGGTTATCTATGCGATAAAAACGTATGGATAATTCATCATTGCTGGAAAAATATATTCAGTATCAGCTGGAGCACGGCAAAAAGCCGGAATCGATTTATGTTTTCATGAAAAAGCTGAAAAAAACAGACGCGGATTTTTTTGCGCATTTCAGCAATTTTGAAGCACTGGACCGCTATTTCTGGGTACATGTATTTGAAACCACCCGCCAGAAATTGGATGCCGATAAGCAGTACAGCGATTTCGGTGCTTCTGAAAAATTGAGTGCTTTTTACTTTCTGTGGACCCAGGAACTGATGCAGTATAGAAGCTATGTGCTGTATCTGGCAGAAAAATCCATCAAAGGCATAAATCCGATGGATAAGGCTTTGCATGATTTTCGCCATGCTTTTCTGGATTATGCTTCATCCATTGTTTCCGCAGGTATTGGTGCCGGACAAATTGCCGACCGCAAGTTTATTTCCGAACAGTTTAAACACGGCCTGTGGGTACAAACCCTTTTCTTGCTTAACTTTTGGCTGAAAGACACTTCCAAAGATTTTGAAGATACAGATGCGGCTATTGAAAAAACCGTCAACATAGGCTTCAAACTCATGGGCGAAAACCTGTTTGATGAAGTGCTGGATTTTGGAAAATTCATGTTTCAGCGAGCCAAAAATTCTTTTTCTTAATCCTTGAAAACGCAGGAAAGAATTCCCAAATCACGCATAGAGCGTGCGGCCCACATAGCGGGTGCCGGGGTGAAGGTGGGTGGCAATTACCTGAAGCATTACGCCAAAAAACTGGTAAATGCCGATGTGAGTAGGGAAGAACTGCACAAAGACAATGCCGGCGATATTTATGAAACCCTTAGCACGCTGAAAGGCAGTGCCCTGAAGGTAGCGCAGATGATGAGCATGGACAGGGGAATTTTGCCCAGAGAATACCAGGAGAAATTTCAGCTTTCCCAGTATTCAGCGCCACCGCTGTCAGCACCGCTGGTAAACCAGATTTTTCGCAAAGCATTCGGTCAGCCACCCGCTGCATTTTTTGATGAATTTACGTCAAAGGCCGTGGCAGCCGCCAGCATTGGGCAGGTGCACAAGGCCAGATCCAAAGACAAGTGGCTGGCCGTGAAGATTCAATATCCCGGTGTGGCCAACTCCATAGGTTCAGATTTGCGCATGGTGAAACCTTTCGCGGTTCGTTTGCTCAACATGAGTAAAAATGACATTGAAAACTATTTCGATGAAATAGAAGGTAAACTGCTCGAGGAAACCAATTATGCCCTGGAACTGAAGCGCAGCATAGAATTGAGTGCAGCCTGCGCACACATTGAAAATCTGAATTTTCCAACTTATTATCCCGAATGGTCATCGGATAAAATTATTACCATGGACTGGCTGGAAGGTTTGCATCTAAAGGAATTTCTGGCCACCAATCCATCGCAGGAGGTACGAAACCGGATTGGGCAGGCCCTGTGGGACTTTTATGACTTTCAGATCCACGAACTCAAAACCGTGCATGCAGATCCGCATCCGGGCAACTTTCTGTTTCTGAATGACGGAACTGTCAATATTTTTGATTTTGGCTGTGTGAAGGAAATCCCCGATCGGTTCTATACACCTTATTTCCGCCTGGTAGATAGAAATATTTACAAAGACAGAGATAAATCGTTGGCCATTTTCAAGGAGTTAGAGTTGTTACACGATGATGACACCGCAGCAGATATTGCCTTTTTTACCCCATTGTTCAGGGAGATGATTGATATGCTCACCCTGCCATTTACCCAAGATACCTTTGATTTTGGTGATGAAACGTATTTTGGCGGAATTTATCAGTTTGCGGACAGGCTTATCGAAATGCCTGAAGTGCGCAACAGTAAAAAGGCCAGAGGATCCAGGCATTCGCTTTATATCAACAGAACCTATTATGGTTTATATCACATTCTGTTCGATTTGAAAGCAAGAGTGAATACCGGAAAAAGAAAATTTTTATAAAACATTTGTAAAAGTTTGTTCAAACAAATAAATTTGCAACCAATAAAACCAAACTAATAATAAACATGAAAAAAACATTGTTTTACGTTGCAGGAATCGCCGCATTGAGTATGCTGGCATCTTGCGGAGGAAACTCACAGCAGTCTGCCGAGGCGGACACAGCAGCCAAAGCCGGTGAAAGCGCCGGAACTTACACTGTAGACGCCGCAGGCAGCAACCTTGAATGGCGCGGATGGAAAATTGTTGCTACCGGCGAGCACAAAGGTACCATCGGTATCAAAGAGGGCAGCCTTAGTGTAGAGGGAGGCAAAGTGGTTGCCGGTTCATTTGTCATAGACATGAACAGCATTAAAAACACCGACCTTACTGACACCGGCTACCAGAAAAAGCTGGTGGGCCACCTGATGGCTGAAGATTTCTTCAACGTTGCAAAATTCCCTACCGGTAAGTTTGAAATTGTGAGCGTGGAAGAAAAAGCTTCTGAGGGCAACACCCACGAGGTTAGTGGTAACCTCACCCTGCGCGACAGTACCCGCAAAATCACTTTTCCCGCTACCATCAAAGTAGAAGGCAATACGGTAACTGCTACAGGCAAAGCTACCATCAACCGTCTGGAGTGGGGTATTAACTACGACAGCAAAAACCTGGGTCTGGCTGAAGCCGCCCAAAAGAAGGTGAAAGACGGTATCGTGAATAAGGAAATGGAAATCGCCATTTCGCTGAAAGCTACCAAGTAAGACTTCCTGAATTAAGCGATAGCAATAAAACATAAAGGGTCCGTCTAATGGCGGGCCCTTTTTATTTGTCAGGGAAGTGCTTTAGGGCTTCTCTTCTGCTCAGTGGACTGAGGTCGTGTGCTTCTACAAAACGTAAAACCGCATCGGGGCTAGTTCTGGCATATTGCCGCAATGCCCAACCAATGGCCTTTCTGATGAAAAATTCTTTGGAGTACTTGAAATTCTCAATGCAGGCAAACAATAATCCCTCATCGGTTTCAGCTTTATAATTCAGCTGAAAAATGATGGTGGTCCGGTTCAACCAGATATTTTCGCTGTTCAGCCATTGTTCTATGTATTGAGCCCGCACTGTAGCAAAGGAAGTAAAATATCCACCTACCATACGTCCTGCTAATATATCAACCGTATCCCACCAGCTTTTGTGGATGAGGCAATAATGAAGCAAGTTCACGGCCTCTTTGTGTTTCCATATTTTCGATTTGATCATAAGCTCCATGGCCGTATACTGAAATTCCCTTTCGGGCACCTTTCGGGCAGATTCCATAATTCAGTAATCAGACCTTGTAGGACAGTGAATTTAAGATGTTTGTTTTTTTGGATGAAATCTTTTTCCAGTTTACTTCTCAATGGCTTTTGAATGCCCAAAAATGGGAAGTGATACTTCATGTACTTTGACATTGCTTCTGCCTTGTCCGGATTGGCTTCGGAGCGAAAGCGGTCTATTAATTCTGCTAAGTTCATTGGGGATATGCAAAGGTAGGTTTGTATAAAAAGAAAATCCCGCCTTTTCAGGCGGGACTTTCAAAACTAAACCTATGAAGATTATTTTACTACAAAGCGCTGGCTGATGCGGCCTTTTGCACCTTCAACAACAATCAGGTAGATACCTTTGTTGATGTTGCTAACATTGGCAGAGATGGTGTTTAAACCACCATTTACGCGTACATTACCCAGACTCATTACAGTTTTACCGGTCAGGTCAACAATCTTGGCAGAAGCTTCAAAGCCTTGAGCTGAAGCAAATTCCAGGTTGATATTATCCTGAGCAGGGTTAGGATATACGTTCACACCAGTTACTGTTTCGATGGTGTTAACACCGTTGAACACACCAAACTCTGTAAGACGGCTGTAAGTGAAGTTAGAGGCATTTTCTACAGGTGAACCTGCAACCGGACGGAAGTTGGGAGCGGTTGCGTTCTGAGGATCTTCCAATACAGTTTTGGCAGTGAATGCAACAGTATTTACTTTGTTTTGGTTGGCAGCAGCTTTAACCCAGCCGTCGAAACGGTTCAGGGAAGAAGCGTTGGCAGAAGCAACTTCCACCAGACCTGTATTGGTAGAACCGGCTGAAGCAGCAGCGGCTGAATTAACAATCAGGTTGTTGCGGAACAACATGGTTTCTCTGAAGCTGCTGTCTTTTGCACCTGAAGCTGTCAATGAGCTGTCACCGTCATACATCAGGAAGTTACGGTACCCCATAAATACGGAGTTAATAACGCTCAAACGGCTGTTACGACGGATACGTGCACCACGACGGAAAGCAGCCTTAGGCACTGTACCCAGAGCGCTGTAGGTAGATCCGATGCTTACAGGTCCTACAACGGTCATGTTGCTGAATACACCGCGTGTGTAAGGAGTTTTACCTGAACCGGCAGCGTCGTTATCACTTTCGAAAGATTCGCTGGTGCTGGAACCGCTGGGAGCATTGTAGGTAAGGTCATACTGGGTAGTGTCTTTTACGGCAATACCAAACTGTACTGCACCGCCCCAACCGAAATCTGTATCGAAGTCGTCATCAGTAATGCGGTAAGATATAAGGTGTTTTGCGTTTACGTTGCCACCGAACCACTCGTATCCGTCATCGCCGATGAAAGAAACCTGAATGTGGTGCAGGGTAGTAGCTTTTCCCACTGAACCAAGGGTAAGACCATTGATTTCTTTGTTAGGTTCGAAAGCCAGACCACCGAATTCCATACGGAGATAAGTGATTGAACCGCTGTTGTCGTTGTCATCAGTTCCACCAAATTTTGCCAGGTTAGGGTCTGCCGTTACGTTGTTGAAACCTTCAACCTGAACGTCAGAACCCTGGTTGTTTTTCGCTTTACCGGCCAAAACAATACCACCCCAATCGCCACGGGCACGGCTGCCTGCTGCTTTGTTACTGGTGATTACAACGGGGCTGGTTTTGGTACCATTGATCTCAATCATACCACCGCGCTCTACAACGATGGTTGCATAATTTTTTGGAGTAGCAGTTACGTCCGCTTCTGCACGGATTACGGTACCTGCAGGGATGATGAGTTTACCACCGCTGCGTACTACGATCAGACCTTTCAGACCATAAACGGTTGAAGCGCTGAGGGTACGGGTTCCGGTAATGTTTTTGATACCACCGCTTCCGGTTGCAATGGCGTTCAGCGTTGTGTCATCAGCGATGGCAGCATAGCTGGTCTGCTGAGGATTGAAGTTTGTCCATCCTGTGGTCCAATCTTTTGCAGGATCAGACTCCAATGCACCGATGTAATTCACTTGCTCAATAAACTGAGCTTTGGCTGCCACGGCGCTAAGACCGGTCAGCATTAATAATTGAGTAATTTTTTTCATATAGGGTTTTTATTGTCACAAAATACCCCTGATACAATTAGCACATTTTCAAGATAATGTTAACTAAGGATTAACATTTTAATTTTTTAAAAACAAACAATTAATATACAAATTTTTTTGCACATTTCCAAATGAATTATACCAAACTGAAAACAAATGCGGATACTTGGTTGTAACTTCCTAGCACAATACGCATGACATTCAAAATTTATACACGCAAAGGTGATGACGGAAAGACCGCATTGCTTGGAGGAGACAGGGTTTCGAAGCATCACATCCGGGTAGAAAGCTATGGTACGGTAGATGAGTTAAACAGTTATCTGGGGCTAATTCGAAGCGGTGCACTCGACTCGGGAGTGATTGCCGCCATCGGTACTGTTCAGGATCGTTTGTTTACACTGGGTTCTTACCTTGCATCGGCCCCTGGCAGTAAAATGATATTGCCCGAGTTGTATGAGGAAGATGTTGTGTTTCTGGAAAATGAAATTGACCGCATGACCGCAGGCCTCCCTGAATTAAGAAACTTTATTTTACCGGGTGCCACACAGCAGGGTTCTCATGCTCACGTGGCTCGATGCATTTGCAGAAGGGCCGAGCGCCTGGTGGTATACCTTTCCGATAATGAAGAGATTGATGGGATGATTGTTACGTACCTCAATCGACTTAGCGATTATTTATTTACCCTGGCTCGGTACCTGGATAAGCTGGGTGGGGGGGAAGAAATTGCATGGGTGCCACGGGCTAAATAAAAAAATCCCGCCAATCAGGCGGGATTTTTTATACAGTCTTGTAAATTATTAAAAGGTATAAGAATATCCGAGGGTGATGGTCATACCATTGGTAAATCTGAATAGGGTGTTATCAGATGCCTCATCATACTTTTTATTTTCGTTGATATCCTGGTAGAAAACGGTTGCTTGTCTTAACACGTCACCGAAGGTAAGTTTCAGGTTACCTGCCTTCTTCATGTTTTTGCCTACCTGGAAATCAAGGATGCTGCGTCCGAATTCGTAAATATCACTTCCAAAAGGTTGTACATTTTTGGCAACACCAATGTAAGCGATCCTGTCGCCAATTTTATTGAAATTCACACTTGCCTGCAAACCTTGTTTGTTTTCGTAAAACAATGAAATATTGGCCACATAAGGGCTTTGGCCTTGTAATGAACGGTTTTGGGTGCTATTTGACTGCTTGAACTGCACTGCGCTTTTGATAAGGGAGAAATTTCCGTACAACGACATGTAATTAAATAACCCCGGTGCCATGTATTTCCCCAGGAACTTCAGGCTTTTTCGCAATTCAAATTCCACCCCTTGAATTTCAGCGCTGCGTTCATTTTGATAGCTGAACGTGCGGATGCCGGGCTGACTGGTTTCCAGCGAAAACTCAATAGGGCTGATGATACGCTTGTGAAAGGCCCCCACGCTGAACATGTCTTCTTTTCCGGGGAAGATCTCATAACGAAGGTCAAAATTGTGCAACAGCGCCCTGTTCAATTGGGTATTTCCGATAATCTCTGAATTCAGGTTGAAATTGTAGAAGCTAAACGGTGCCATTTCACGCATTTCCGGGCGGTTTACTGTTTTATAGTAAGCCATGCGTAGGCCTGTTTTAGCAGAGATTGGAGCAATAATATTGATGGAAGGAAGCAGATCCGTATTGGTATCACCCTCTGCAAGTCTTTTGCCCAATTTATCAAAATAGGTATTTGTGAGATACTGGTTGAATCTTTCAACCCGCAGACCATAAATCACTTTCAGCATCTGGCTTCGGCCTGCAGTTTTGAATAATGGATAATGGTGTTCCATCATTATGAAACCGGCATTCAATGAACTATTACCATCGTATTCATCGGCATCCACAGAAGTTTTTTCAATAAGGTAAAGTCCTGATGCGTTGATCTTCTCAGCATTTAGGTCTTCAGCGGGTCGGTTGGTACTGCTTATGGTTTGGTTTACGGGTCCATAAACAAATTCGCGGCTCTTAAATGAACGAGTACGGGTTTGTCTAAAAAATCCATATTTTATATTGTTGGTGATTTTACCGGTGGTGATGCTATGCTGCATATCGATGCTGGCAGAGAAAGTATTCTCGTTTAATGTCGAGAAGAATCTGCCCGATCCGGAATTGAAAAAGTCATTAAGTACAAGCTGTCTGTTGTTTGACTGGGTATCAATGGTGTATTGTGCAATCCGGAAATCAGGAATTTCGCGGTGCGTATTTCCGTAATTGACCAACCAGTTAAGTGTGCTTTGCTTGGTACCGAAAACGTGCGTACCATTCAGCTGTGTACTGGCAAGTCGGTTGTAGTTTATCTGATTGGAATATCCTTCCGCTTTGAAAGCAGGTGGCTCAATCATGTTATAATAACCGCCCCTCAGAATGCTGGCTGCATCATAGTTCAGCGTGTAGAGGTTTTTCCAGTCAATCCGGTTTCGGTTATTCATTTTGAAACTCAGGTTTATTATTCCCCCATTCTGAACATTGGAGGTGAATAATTTATCTTCAAAACGGCTTTCAGTTGCATTGTTTTCTAAATTTTGCTTATTGATTAAACCATCACTGTATTTTTGGGTTACCGAATAATTTAAGCTCATTAACAGCCCAATTTCTCTTTTCTTGGGGAGTTTAAAGGGCACCCCGATGGTGTAGTTAAAACGAGGGGTGAGCATGGGTTTTGTGGTGGTAAGATCCCAGTTGTTGTTGAATTTTTTGGATTCTGCTGCCAGAAATTCAGCTGGTTTGGTTTGGTTCATGTTGTCAGAAATGGCGGGCAACTTGCGGTCTGCACCGGGAATTCCAAAATACTCTGAGGTGGAGGTATTGAACATTTCAATGGGCCTGAGTGTGGTGATGGAGTTATACTGGAAGCCCAGATTGAAACTTTGGGTTAATTTTTCGGGGATGCTTTTGGTGTTAATGCGAATAATGCCACCTCCAAAATCGCCCGTCAGGTCGGGTGTGCCGCTTTTGATAACTACGATATTATCCAGCAGGGTAGCCGGAATAATGTCGAAAGAGAAAGCTTTTCTGTCGCTTTCTGTGCTGGGAAGGGGAGCTCCGTTTAGGTAACCGGTATTGTAGCGATCAAACATACCGCGGATATTGGCAAATTTACCCTCCATGATGGTGGCACCGGGTATGCGTTTCATCGCATCGGCAGAGGTACGAATCGTGGTACGTTTGAAATCTTCGGCTGAAATGGCTTCTACCATCTGAACTGACAATTGCTTGGAGCGAATGGCTCCGGCAATGGTATTCTCTTTTTGCTTTCGGGCTACACTCACGGTGGCTACCCCCATATCCTTGATGCTGCTGAGCAATGGGTAAACAAAGGTTTCCTGGTTTTCAAGAATTACCATGCTGTCTGTAAACTCTGGGAAAAGGCGGCTTTCTACATGGTAAATATATTTACCAGGTTTCAGCTTCAACAAAAACAAACCATCCATATCGGTTCGGCTTGTATCGCTAACGCCTACAGCAAAAACTTTGGCGTCTGCTACCGGCCTTCCGTTGTCGGATTGAACCTTTCCGGTGAGGGTTCCGGTTTGTGCTGAAAGACTGCTGAAACTGAATATCAACAGAGCATGAGCAATAATGCGATTCATAATTTCTTTTGGGTAATTCTACCTTCAAAACAACCCTTCCGGAGTTACCCGATTATTACCATGAGTTTAAGATTACGTATTTTTACGCAAACATAAAATTAACAATAAATTAACAATACGGGTTAGGAAAGTTGTCTGCTCAATTGGCCAAAAACCAAGGCAGGATTGGCATTGGAGTATAAGACCTTGTACACCGCCTCAATAATCGGTGCAGGGATATTTTTTTCGTTACAAATGGGGTAAATGCTGCCGGTGGCGTAGTATCCTTCAGCAATCATATTCATCTCGAGTTGGGCACTTTTAACGCTGTAACCTTTGCCCAGCATATTACCAAAAGTACGATTTCTACTGAACTGACTGTAACAAGTGACCAGCAAATCACCGAGGTAGGCAGCATCTTTCACATCGCGGTGGGTTTCGTGAAGGGCTTCCAGAAAAGACTCCATTTCGCGTAGGGCTGCGCCTGTGTAGACGGCATGGAAATTATCACCATAACCAAGTCCGTGAGCAATCCCGGCACCAATGGCATAGATGTTTTTCAGAACGGCAGCATATTCAGCGCCGTATAAATCGTTGTTGGTGCAAGTATTGATGTAGCGGCAGCGAATGAGCGATTCAATGCGTTCCGCAAGGGCATTGTCTGTGGCGGCCAGTGTCAGGTAGCTCAGTTTTTCCAGCGCCACTTCTTCTGCATGGCAAGGACCCGTAATCAGCCCGATGTTTTCTGGTGAGATTCCGTGTTTTTGTTCCAGGTACCGCGCAATAACCAGGCGGGTGGTGGGATCTACTCCTTTCACAGCAGAAATGTAGATTTTTTCCTTGGGCAGAGAAATGTCTTTCAATGCTTCATGCAAAAAGGCGGAGGGAACAGCCAGTATTACTGCATCGCAGGTTTCAATCATGGATTGAATGTCACTGTGCAGGGCTACTTTTTGCAGGTCTATTTTTACGGAGGACAGATACCTGGGATTATGGTGAAATTCATTGATGTAATTCAGGGTTTCACTGTTACGAATCCACCAGCTAACGGAAACCTGGGGTTTTTCGGAAATAATTTTTACCAGAGCGGTAGCCCAACTTCCGCTACCAATGATACCAATTCGCTTATTTTCCATTTTGCAAACATATGAAATTCATAAAAAAAGGGGCGCATTTTTTATATGCGCCCCTTTTTAAAGGTCAACTTTATACCGAATCACCTTATTTCTCTTCAAATAACTTTTCTTTTGTCACTGGCTTCACTAGCTGACCATCTTTTAAAGACTTGCTCACTGTGCTATAAGGACCAGTAATTACTACATCTCCTACCTTCACGCCATTCACTTCAATATAGTTTAAGTCTTGAATATCCGTTTTTACTTTAACCATTTTAACCTTATTGTCTTTTTGTAAAACAAAGACAACTTCTGACAACTCTTCATCTGCCTTAGCAGGTTCTTCGTTATTGGTTGCATTACTAGAAACTTTTGTTTCTTTTCCTTGACCTTCTTTATCTCTAGTAGTTACTGCATTTAATGGAACAGAAATTACATTTATTTTAGACTTAGTTTGAATATCTGCACTTGCAGTCATTCCAGGTCTAAATGGAAACTTAGCATTCTCTTTGATTAAATCTTGATAGCTCTCTGTTAATA
>JBEDNI010000087.1:0-7383 GCA_041170685.1 Bacteroidota bacterium
TACGGAATATTTCTTCAGCTATTTTAATGATTGCCATGGTATCAGCGTTGTTAAAAAGGGATGACCATTGCTTTATCCTCACTACTTCCGGAAGGGAGAATACTTGATATTGGTTGTTACCTATAGGGTGTGCACCTCCGTAATAGCCATCAACCGATTGAAATGTACACAGGGTAGATTGAGTCTGTTGTGAAACACCGATGAAAATTTCCTCATACCAGTTTAAACCAAATGAAAAATCAATGGGGGCGGTATCTTCGGCACTAAACTGTGCCATCCATTCCTCCTTCCAGTCATTGAAATCGTTTTTAAATATTTGCTGTAATTCCGCTACTGATTGTATATCCTGATCTGATAAATCTGCATACAAAATTTTGTTAATGTTTTTGGCGGTTTCATTGGTTTCGTTAAACCATATGAAATGATAATATCTGCTGCAGCTCACCGTATCCGTAGTGCCATCTTCAAGCTGCACAGTTCGCGAAACCCTCAGGGTGAGACTGTCGTAGCTGTATGTCAATCCTTGTGTTTGACCTTCCCGGCTAATCAAGAGCAGTAATACCAGCCAAAATGTCTTTTTTATCACTTTCGGTCCGGTTTAAGCAGTAGTTTTCCCAGCGTTTCATAGCCGAGTAGCAGTTCGGTTTCGCCTTGCTCGTAGGGGGCGATTTCATACACGTTGTAAAAGAATAATATTCCTTTTTCGGTGTAGGCAAAATTATCGGGCAGGTAGAAAGGTCCGTTCCAGAACCAGTTTTTGTTGGTGGGTTCTGCGTCGGGGATGTTTTTGTTTTTACGGAAAATTTGCTCGGCCAATGTTAAAACGGCGCTTGTGTCGCTGAATAGTTTACGCCAGTCTTCCACGATTTCGCCATTTTTATTGTCTACGAGGGAGTAAATGGTAACCCGAAACCCGTGTGCACCGCCGGTAAAGTAGTATGCCTGATCTTTGACCGATACAAAACTTCGGTTGGCATGGATGGCTTTGAATGTTTGTTCTTTGGTATAGTTGAATGTCCAGCTGGCATTGGCGTCCGAATTTAACCGTTCCCATTCCTCCTTAAACTCTCTGGCATCTTGTTCTACCCGTTTTTCCAGCGGCAAATCCTGATGCGCGGTGTCTGTGGTTATGGCACTATGCATCAGATGATTTAATCCTGAGGCCAGTTTTTTGCGCTTTCCTTTTCCTTTAAAAATCTGAAAAGTAACGTCATAATTGCAATGGGCGCTGTCGGTAGTTCCGGCTGCTTTCATTACATATTTCTCCTTCAAAATCAGGGTTTCAACGCGCAATCCTTTCACAAAGACCGGCTCGGTTTGTGCACCCAGCATGGCTGCGGAGAGCAGTAGGAGCTGGATTGCCAGAGACCGTTTAACGAGGATTATGACAGGATTGATGTTCATTTGAAAAGACTCCACGAATAAACAACAACGGACACAAACAAAAAAGCGTCAAATCGATCCAGTGCGCCACCGTGTCCGGGAATAAACCTGCCACTGTCTTTGATATCTGCTTGCCTTTTTAGGGCGCTTTCAAAAAGGTCTCCTGCAGTTCCGGCTATACTCACCATTGCGCCAAGCACAGCACCTTGCCATATTCCGTAATTCCAGAAATTGCCCAGAACCGCCGCAACAATTGCGGTTAGAACTGTTCCGCCAATAAATCCTTCTATGGTTTTTTTGGGGCTCAAGCTTTCAAACAGTTTGTTTTTACCAAACGCCCGTCCGGTAAGGTAGGCGAAGGTGTCGCTGCTCCATGTGAGGATAAATACGAGCATGGGCAGCTGCCAATGGTAGGGGTGACCTGCCTGATAGCCACTGGTGTGCAAAAACAGGAGGGAAGGTACGGAGATGTAAACCAATGCAAATACCATTGTGCCGGTTTCTTCGAACAAGGTTATCCCTTTGCGAAACAGCTGTATGGCGAAATACACCACCAGCAACAACATGGTTTGTCCAATCATGGGCATGGTGAAGTAATCCTGTACATGAACCAGTCCCAACGCTTCCGGAATTCCCGGATGGATGAGTAAAATGAGGGTATTTAGTACCCAACCAAAGGTGAGGTTGAAGGCAGAGTCAATCTTTTTAAGCGCGAGCAGTTCTTTTATGCAAAAGGTGCTGATTACCCAAACCAGTACCCACTGTGCCAGAAATCCCTGCATGAGTGCCAAGATCACCATAGTGGCATAGATGGTTCCCCAAATGGTCCTTACCCAGAAATTACTCACTGTAAGTTATGATTTATATGCCTGCGGTACCACACGATTGCGTAGATGAATGGGATGAGCGCCAGCAGCGGGATTACGTATCCGGATTGGATAGCGTCAAACGCCCCGCTTACGCCAGTTTCCCGGAAATGCTGCTGACTGAGGTAGTGGAGCACTACGGAAGTTCCATTAAACACAAAATGAGCCACCATTCCATACACTGTGCTGCCAGAGGCGCTTCGTAAATAACCCAGTGCAATGCCGAGCATGAAAATGGAAGGTAATTCATAAAAACTAAAATGCAGGGTGGCAAAAACAAATGCCTGAAGAATAATGGCACGAGTGGTACTGCCGGTAATGCCCTTGAAGATGTTTTGCAATGCCCCCCTGAACAGCAATTCTTCGATGACTGCAGGCATAACGGCCACCAGGAACAAGCAGATAGGTAACTCGTACAATTCCTGCATATCCATTAGGGTGTTGGTCATTTCCTGTCGGCCTGCATCAAGCCGCTGTGCATAATATTGCAGGGTCTGAGGCCATTCCATGCTGCGCATGAATTGGTCAATCCCGTTCACCATAAAAAAACCGCTGATAACGGTGACCAGTCCCATCCATAGGAATGCGCTTTTGAAAGGGGTTCTCAATCCGCCCTCCCTGGCAAAAGAGCTGCGATTTACGATGGTGAAAAGCCAGAACGGGAGGAGCATAGATCCTGTAAATGCGATGAGATGATACACCCTGTTAACATTGATGGCCAGTGCGGTTCCATCCGGAGTTGTCAGTAAGTTTCGTACTTCGTTGAATGAAATTCCATAAATACCGCCGGCAATAAAGGAAGATGCCACCGAAAAAATGATGGTGAAAAGAAAAATAAAAATCAGTATGAACATCAAGCCCCAGTTGCTGTAGAAGGGGTTTGATGAAGTTGAGACAGTTTCAGTGGGTTCGGTCACGATAATTACTGCAAACCTACATTTTTTTACGCAAGGAACGTTCATCTGTTTGGGCTGCCCTAATTTTGCAACAGCATCATGGTGAAGATTGCCGACATAGAACTGGGTGAATTTCCGCTGTTGCTTGCGCCCATGGAAGATGTGAGTGATCCGCCCTTCCGGTATGTGTGCAAGCAGGCAGGAGCAGATTTGATGTACACCGAGTTTATTAGTTCAGAGGGGCTCATCCGTGATGCGATTAAAAGTCGACAAAAGCTCGATATTTTCGACTACGAGCGACCCATTGGCATACAGATTTTTGGCGGAGACGAGGAAGCCATGGCGCTGTCTGCCAAAATTGTAGATGCTACAGGCCCGGATTTACTGGATATCAATTATGGTTGCCCGGTGAGCAAGGTGGTTTGCAAAGGAGCCGGTGCCGGTGTGCTGAAGGATGTGGATTTGATGGTGCGATTGACGGATGCTGTGGTGAAAAGCACGAATCTGCCGGTTACCGTTAAAACCCGCCTGGGCTGGGATGAAAGCAGCAAAAACATTATGGAGGTAGCAGAGAGGTTGCAGGATGTGGGCATAAAGGCGCTAACGATTCATGGTCGCACAAGGGCGCAGATGTACAAAGGTGAAGCAGACTGGACGCTGATTGCGGCGGTGAAAAACAATCCGCGCATACACATTCCCATTTTTGGCAATGGCGATATAGACAATCCGGAGAAAGCGCTGGAATATAAAAACCGGTACGGGGTAGACGGGGTGATGATAGGCAGGGCGGCTATCGGGTATCCCTGGATATTCAGGGAAGTAAAGCACTTTTTGAAAACCGGGCAACACTTGCCACCGCCTACGTTTGAAGAAAGGTTATTGGTTTGCCGTACCCATTTTGAAAAAAGTGTAGCCTGGAAGGGCGATAAAGTGGGTGTCTTTGAGATGCGCCGTCACTATGCCCAGTATTTTCGGGGGTTGCCCGATTTTAAGCCCTGGAGAACGCAGCTGGTGAATGCCGGTACACCTGATGAGGTTTATGATTTGCTGGAACAGTTAAAAGAAGCTTACAACGGAATACCGATCTCCTGATTTGGAAATGTGAGGAAAATTACGTATATTTATTTGTAAACGCTATGCAGAGGTAGTCAGCCCTGCGGTTGTTTATTCCGTTCCTGCTATCCATTGCTCCATTACGGCATCATAGGCAGTTTGCAGTTCCTTTAGTTGGGTTTCTGCTTTCTGATAGGCCTGGGTATGGGTGTTGATTTTGTCAAAATCTACCGCAACATCCTCGTCTGTCAGTCGTTGTTCATGTAGGGCTTTTTCCTCGCGTACGGCCTCCATTTGCTTCTCCAGGTCGGCCATTTCCTGTTCCAGTTGTAGCATGCGGTTTTTGCCCGGTTTTTTGGGTTCAGCGGAAGCGTTATCCTGTCCTTTGGAATCGGTGGGTTTGAGTTTGGTTTGAGAGGGTTCCTGCAAATAGGTTTCCGGACCACGGCGCTGCATCCATTCATTCCATTCGTCATAGGTTCCTGGATACTCGCGCAGCATTCCGTTTTCTATCCACCAGATTTTAGTAGCCACATTGCTCACAAATGTTCTGTCGTGGCTCACGATTACACAGGTGCCCTTGTATTGAGAAATGGCATCGGCCAGTACCGATGTGCTGAACATATCCAGGTGGTTGGTGGGTTCGTCAAGTAGCAGCAAATTAGCCCGTGTGAGCAGGGTTTTGGCCAGTGCTACCCGACTTTTTTCACCGCCGGAAAGGACTTTGATTTTCTTGAATACTTCATCTCCTGTGAACAGAAAACAGCCCAGCACGGTGCGCAGTTCGGCTTCTGTATATTCAGCGTCTACGGTGCCAAGCTCATTGAGCAAATCCCTTTGCAGGTTTAGCGCTTCCAGCTGATGCTGCGCAAAGAATGAGGTTTCTACATTCCATCCGGGTTCCACTTCACCACCGTGCGGCTCAGAGCCGAATATAATGCGCAGCAAGGTACTTTTGCCTTTTCCGTTGGCACCAATCAGGGCGATTTTATCGCCTCTGAGCACCTGTGCATTGGCACTGCGGATGATTTCTGTATCATCGTAGCTTTTGCTCACATCCTTGAGGGTGCAGATGGTTTTTCCCGGCGTGGTTCGGATGTTGAAGCGGATATTCATTTCGCGCTTTTCATCATCCTTAAGCTCGATTTTTTCCATCTTTTGCAGCATCTTCACCCGGCTTTGTACCGCAGTGGCTTTGCTGGCCTTGGCTTTGAACCGGCGAATGAATGCCATCTGCTGTCGGATATAATCCTGCTGGTTATCGAAACGGCGCTGCAGCATTTCATCCCGCTCCTCTTTTTGTTCAAGGTAATCGCTGAAATTGCCTTTGTAATGGTATAACTGCTGATGGGCCACTTCGGCAATTCGATTGACGGTGTTGTCAAGAAACAGGCGGTCGTGGCTCACAATCACAAATGTGCCTTTGTAGGTTTTCAGGTAGTCTTCAATCCACTCAATGGTAGGTAAATCCAGGTGGTTGGTGGGTTCGTCAAGCAGCAGCAGATCGGGTTGCATCAGCAGCAGTTTGGCCAGCATGGCCCGCATACGCCATCCACCTGAAAACAGGTTGAGGGGTTTTTGCAGTTCTTCAGTTTTGAAGCCCAGGCCTTCCAGTAACTTTTCGGCTTCGGCATGCCAGTCATACCCTCCCAGGTTGCCAAACTGGTCCTGAAGTTCGGTAAGCCGCTGTATGGCGTTTACATCAGCAGTGCGCTCTATTTCTTCCAGCAGGCGGTTGATTTCCTTGTCAAGGGCTGCCAGATCGGCCCTGCCTTGCAACACTACTTCCAGCAGCGGATCCTGATAATCGATACTCAGCAAATCCTGGTTCAGAAATCCGATTTTGAGGTTGGATGGCTTGCTCATGCTGCCTTCCCGCAATTCGTAATCGCCGGAAATCAGACGCAAAAGGGTGGATTTACCGGTTCCGTTTAGCCCCACCAGCCCGATTTTTTCTCCCGGTTTTATGTGCCAGTTGGCGTTTTTATACAAATATCTTCCGGCAAATTCAAAGGAAAAATCTACGAGGGCGAGCATGGTGCAAAGGTACGAAGGGATGGGGCTATATTTGAAAACGAATGCAACAGGTTGTGTTGTTTTTTAATCCGCTTTCCGGAAGATTTAAGTCTGCCCTGATTCCCCAATGGGTCAGCATACTGGAATCTGAAGGGCTACAGGTTACGGTAGTTTCGGATCCCGCGCAACTTCGGTTTTTACAACAAACCCATATTATCGTGGCCGGTGGTGATGGCACCTTTCATACCGCCATCAATCATGCTGATGTGAAAACCAATTCATTTTCCATCATGCCGGTAGGCAGCGGCAATGATTTTGCGTCAAATTTCAAACGCAGGGATATCGCTGAACTGGCCGTACAAATTAAGTCCAAACAATACGTACAATGCGATATCATGCGCATCAACGAGGTATACGTGCACAATGTATGCGGTGTGGGGTTTGAGGCACTGGTGGCCGAAAAAGCGAGAAAAACCAAGCCCGCTTCACTCAAGTACATCATCCCGGTGATGAGAAATTTGTTTTTTTATAAGCCCATTCGGGCTAAAATTCAGGCGGAAAATTTCCACTATCACGATTGGGTTTTTATGGTGTCTATGGGTAACGGAGAGCAAGCTGGCGGGGGATTTAAGCTGTTTCCAAAAGCGAAACTTAACGACGGAAAACTGGACTTATTGCTGATAAAACCCCCGAATTTATGGCAGCGATTGTTGTATGTATTTTTGGTGAATGTAGGTAAGCACCTGACGCTGAAGCCGGTTGAATTTAGGCAGGTGTCTTCTTGCAGTATCGAACTGGAGGGTGTGGAAACATTCCAGGCAGACGGAGAATTGTATAAAGCAGATAAACTAATGGTGCAGGTGCTTCCCGGCTGCCTTACCTTGGTGTGAACCGACCGAAATGGATTTGAATTTCCAATTAAAAAAGGGGAGCTTATTACGGCCCCCCTTTGGAATGGATTTATTGGAGAATTAGTTAAGGTTCACCTTGTGCATTTCGCGTTTTTTCGTGTTTTTGTTGTAGATGTACACCCAAAAGCGGCTGCCATCGTGGGTTAAGCCCATTACATCGCCGTAACCGTCACTGCCGGCACTGTTGATTTTGTATGCCTTGGTTGCTGCAAAGCTACCGGAGGTGGTGCATTTGTGAATGAGGCCATCTTTCACCAC
>JBEDNI010000088.1:0-7368 GCA_041170685.1 Bacteroidota bacterium
TGATTTATGCCCGTTGCAGTTTTGCATGAGTCTTATTTTCCTGCATTTTTCTCTTCCAGCATACGCTTGCTGAAAACGTCAAACACAGACTGATTTACACTATATGGATAAGCATTCAACAAATCTTTCAGCCACTGCTCTTCCAGGAATGTCTGATAGTCATTGGCTGCCAAACCGCGACATTCTTCCAGCTTTTTGGGCCCGGCGGCTATGAACTCATTTACTTTAACCACCACCCAATTGGCGCCAATCTGGTTGAGATTGTAAATTTTACCCGGTTTTTCACGGTATTCTATATTGCCAAACAGGGTAGAAAGGATACGTCCGTCAGGGAAAAGGAATGTATCGGTGCTCTCGTATTTACCCATGCGGTAATCCATGCTCACCGTATTGGAGCGGGTATGCTTTCTGCGAATGCTGTCTGGCTGTATTCCCTTTTTCACCATTTTCGCTACCGATCCGGCCATTTTTTTATTGGCACACAAATACACCTCACAATCAAATCTGTCATTCCACATGTATTTGGTTTTGTTACCCTCGTGATACGCTTTTAGACCTGCCGTATCTTCATTGGCTTTATCCCAAACCTTTTGTTGCATGCGGGCAAACATCAGAATACCCTCTTTGAATTCCTGATACAGGTGTTTAAACTCAGGTGATTTTTCTTCCAGGTGTTGATCCTGATAAATAACACATTTACTCTTCACCCAATCTTTAAAAACGGCGTTGACAAAATCCATATAATCACCATTCATGCTTTGCATGCTGGCCTCAAGCTGAGTAGCAAATTGTCCTACATCATATTTTTCCCCACCCATATTAAAGAGTGGCAGTGACTTAAGCGGTGTTTTGGCAGCGCTGGGCTTCACATACACCCTGCCTTTTTTACCCTGGTTGGTTATGGCAAATTCGGGCAAATTTGACGCTTTGAAAACTCCTTTGGCAAAGTTGGTATCCAGCACTGCAATCAAGGCATTCATATTTTCCGGATACTCTTTGTATCCATTTTCCTTTTTAACCTTTTCTACCAGGGCATCCACACTTTTCTGGGCTCTTTGGTTGTTTTGAACCTGATTTTTTAGAGTCGATTTCATCATTTCAAATGATCCTATCGGCCTCACCTCCATTTTCTGAATAATATGCCACCCCAAAGAAGTGCGGAATGGCTCGGAATAATCTCCAGGGTTTTTCAGGTTAAATCCACGGTCTACCAAAGATTGCCTATCTGGATCTCCTATGAACATGGCCACATTAATGAAGTCCATTTCACCTCCCGCACCATTGCTGCGGCTATTAAAATCCTCACTAAAATTACGTGCCATATCGGCTACTGTCGATTCACCAGATTGAATTTTACGGTAAATATCCTCTATTTTCCGTTTCTGATTTTCCTCAGTTCCCTCGGGGGTCATACCAACCCGAAGCAAAATATGTCTTAATTTTATATCTCCACGATTAGATCTCTTGTTGGTTACTTTGAGAATATGGTACCCAAAATCGGTTCTGAAAATACCTGAAATGCCGCCCACAGGAGTATTATAGGCCATATTTTCGAACGAATACACCACCTGCAACGCCGTCATATAACCCAAATTACCACCATTGTCTTTGGTTCCGGGATCATCCGAGTTTTTGGCTTCTGTTGCAAATGTGGCTGGGTTTGCCATGATACGGTCATTGATGCCTTTGATTTTTTGCCAGGCCAATAGCGTATCTGCCGGTTTGGCTTTGCTGTTCACAGCAATGAGGATGTGTGACACCTCAACTTCCTCAGACAAACGGTTGTAAGCCTCACGAATTAATTCATCAGTTACTTCACGATCATACAGATAGCTGCGTGCCAGCTGCTCACGGAACATGTCTACCTCTTGCAAATAACTTTTAGCGGTGTCCATTCCGGCATCATGTGCGTCCTGAATTTTAAGTTTAAACTTAATGTAAAGATCCAGATCCTCACGGATTTTTTCCGGAGTCATTTCCTGATTCACGATGTTCAGGTTTTTCTTGAAGTAGCGCTCAAATTCATCTACGGTAACTTTTTTGTCACCGGCATAATTAAACAGAACCGCATTGGCAGGCTGTGCAATAGCCTGAAACACAAGGGCTAAAACGGAAATCAAGGTGAAAAAACGTTTCATTGTATATGTAATTTTTACCACGGAGTGCAAAAATACAAAGATTGGGCCACAATACCGCCCGAACAACGGAGGATTAATGGCTATCCGTTAAATGTGGCAGAACTTTTACCCTGCGGAAGATCGGCATCGGCCAAAACTGCACCTGATGCGGCACTTAATGGTGCCAGAATCCAATCCAGTAGCGGAAACCATGCAACTATATTGTAGGCAACACCAAAACCGAGTAGTGTCGCCATGTTGGAGCGCATATAGCGAACACTTTTAGAAACCCCCATTTTCTTGCGCTCAACCACATAATCAAAGAAATTAAATGCCATAAAATAACTGTTAACCAGAAATAAAATCAAGAGAATGAGGGGCGATAATAGGGGTATAAAAAAACCAACAATACCACCTGCTATGATTAACAATGTTTCTAACAACATATTTCGCAATGCAATGCCAATTCCTCTCAATACATCTTTCAAAAACTGATTAAAATTAAATGGATAGTAAACACCTGAAATCATTTCTTCAGTTCTTTCGGATAGGTAGGCAAACAAGGGCGATAACAGAATTAAAACAATGTATTTCATATATCGGCTCATCACATACCACAGCAGAATTTTTACCACAATAATTACACCCCATTGCAACCCGGTTTTCAACATTTCCTGCCAGGCATTTTCACTTTGTGAACCAGATAAATTGAGGCCTGTTTGCGCTTCAATCCACCGATACAGATAAGGGATCAACCACTCGCTGAATTGGAAGGAAAGACCCACCACCAGCAATAGCCAAAGAACCAGCGGAACCAAATACCATACACCCAGCCTTGAAATAGAGAAACCCATTCCTCTGAAAAAAGCAGTGAAACCCTGGAAAAAAGAACTCATTAAATCAAAATTAGTATTACCGACCTGATTTACCCAAACGCAGGGCAATAAAAATGGTCCTAGGAGCCGATGGACCATAGATGTAATTGCTATCTCTGTTTTTCCCGATGTCAAAATCACGCTGATACGCGTTGAGGAGGTTTCTGGCACCCAGAGAAAGTGTCCACACAAGGCCGCTTTTGGGTGATATTATCCTGTAATTCAAGGCTGTATTGATTTCCAGAAATGGTTTTGTTTTTACTATGCTGTCTCTTGAAAAATTATCAGCACCTCCAAAATGCGGCACATACATAGCGCCTGTGTACACAGCATCCAGTGAAATGTTGATTTTGTCCGTTAGATCTGCCCATCCATATGCATAACCGAAGGCGTTGGGAGTTCGGGCAAAAGCACTGAGCGGGCTCTGGCCGGAAATGAGGGTGATGGCTGTATCGTAGCGGCTTTGCTGTAGCGTAAATCCTGCCTGCAGTTGCATTTTTTTTCGATAATTAAACCGATATTCCGCTGAAATTCCCTGAACCTGTGCGCCCTGTCCGTTTCGTTTTTCAAAAACTTCACCAAACGGGTCATTCCCGGCGTTTTCCAGTACAAAAGGATTGCGTAATCTATTGTAAAATGCATCCAGCGTAAAACCCGTGATATACGTTTCATTGGCTTTATCATGGTTCCATGAAAGATTGAAACTTCGCGATTGCTCCTCCCTAAGCAAGGGTGACAACTGAACCCTTGATACTCCACCACCGGCAAAGGCAATATGCAGGTCATTGTCATGTGCCTGCGGAGCTCTGAAACCCGTTCCATACCCCAGTCTTAACTGGGTATTCTTTGCCGGTTTATACAGCAAACCTACACGCGGGCTCCAGACGGGCTTATCTATCCAGTTGTGTTTATCTACCCTTATGCCTGACAGCAAACTAAATAAAGTATGTGGCTTCCATATGTGCTGCACAAATGCACTTGGATTGACGATGTGTTGCCTTATGCTGTAACGGTAAACGGGAATCTCATCTCTGATAAATTCATCAATCCATTCAAGTCCTGCAGTGATTGTATGTTTCACCAAGCCATTATGCTGAAACCGCCGATTAACCTGAAAACCGCCCTGTAAAAATCCAATTTGTGCCTCTCCGTTGGGCGGATTGGCGATATAATTCTGAATGTCGGAGAGAGAATCCGGCAATACACCGGTAAAATGGCGACGCGAAGTTTGCTGAAACGCCGCATACAGAATAGCATCAGAAAAACCATTTTTAGAACGCAAACGATATTCCGCATTACCGAGTGAGATGCTGTGCTCTCGCGACTCTACCTGCAACCTCTCAACAATCGGCTTTGCAGCTAATTCACCACCGAAGCGATTTTCCAAAATTTGGCTGAAGGATGCACTGATTTTTTGTCTGGGATTGGGGTCGTAGGTTATATTGACACCTGCATTCAGATTACCCAGGCTGGGCAACTCTGTAAAACCATCCTCATTCGCATCGAATGGTTGTCGGTTGCGGGATCCCAGTGTAAAATAGCCTCCAAGTTTGTTGTTTTTTGAAATCCAGCTATGGTTGATGGTATTGATTAAATCGAGTGTATATCGACCCACTTGCTGCAAACGGGTTGATACTTCCCAATCATTTTGAACAGGTTTTCGGGTAAATACATTAACCGTACCTGCAATAGCGCTCATGCCATATAGCGAGGAGCCGCCACCTCTCACTACTTCAATTTTTTCAACCATGGCAGCAGGCAACTGTTCAAGTCCATACATGCCGGTTAATGAACCAAACAAAGGCCGACCGTTTATCAGAATTTGAGAGTAACCACCCGGTAACCCATTGATGCGCAACTGGCTGTAGTTGCAGGTCTGACAATTGGTTTCCACCCTAAGACCGGTCTGAAATTTTAAGCCGTCGTATAAATTGCAGGCCTGAAGACGGGTCAGGGTTTGACCGCTGACCACGGTTACCTGTACGGGGCTTTCTGACTTACGGGTTTCAGTTCGTGTGCCCGTAAGCACCAGTTCAGACAAATCCAAAACGGAGTCAATCTGTGAAAAGCCGGGCAGTGGAAACAAAAAAACAAAGCCCATCAAAATAAAAATGTTATAACGAACGGGCATATTGACCAATAATTAGGTTATCTCATCATTAATCGCATTCCAAAGCACATCGCGCAGCTCTGTTAGTCCTTGCTCGGCCACAGATGAAAAAAACAGTGGTTGCACGTCAGAAAATTCTCGACTAATAGCCAATTTTAATTCATCATCCAGCATATCGCTTTTGCTGATGGCCACAATGCGGCGCTTGTGCAGCATTTCGGGATTGAATTCCCTTAGTTCGTGCAGCAGCGTTTCATATTCCTTTTTATGGTCGGGGCTATCGGCAGGAATAAGGAACAACAGAACAGCGTTGCGTTCTATGTGTTTTAAGAAACGATGTCCAAGCCCTTTCCCCTCATGCGCTCCTTCAATGATTCCGGGGATATCGGCGATGACAAAGCTGCGGAAATCGCGGTATTTTACCACACCGAGGTTGGGAACCAGTGTTGTGAATGGATAGTCGGCAATTTCGGGTTTGGCCGCGGTCAAAACGCTCAGCAGGGTGCTTTTCCCGGCATTGGGGAAACCTACCAACCCAACATCAGCGAGCACCTTCAGCTCCAGAATCATCCATTTCTCAATCGCCGGTTCTCCAGGCTGCGCATACATTGGTGTCTGGTTGGTGCTGCTGGTGAAATGGCTATTGCCCAATCCACCGCGTCCGCCCGGCACAAGCACTTTCTTTTCACCATCTTCCGTTATTTCAAACAAAAACTCACCGGTTTCGGCATCGCGGGCCACGGTTCCCAAAGGAACTTCAAGTATTTCTGAATGTCCGCTGGCACCGGTTTTGTTATTCTCACCTCCGGGCTTGCCATCTTCTGCCATAATGTGCTTGCGGTACTTGAGGTGCAGCAATGTCCACAGCTGGCTATTGCCCAGCAAAACAATATCACCACCTTTGCCACCGTCACCGCCGTCAGGGCCGCCCTTGGGATTGCCTTTGGCACGGTGAAAATGGTGGCTTCCGGCGCCTCCTTTGCCGCTTTTACAGCAAATCTTCACATAATCAATAAAATTGGTTTCAGCCATGCCTTTTGCAAAGGTACAACATGTGGCTGCAGGTTTTGCCTCATCGGCGGGGAAATACGGGCTTAATCGTTAATTTCGCGCAGGAAATCATGGCACAGTATCCCTTCAGCGAAATCGAAAAAAAATGGCAGACACGGTGGGCCGAAACAGGGCTTTACAAAGTATTGGAAGACCCTCAGAAGCCTAAATACTATGTGCTTGACATGTTTCCTTATCCCAGCGGCGCCGGCTTGCATGTGGGGCATCCCCTGGGTTATATCGCCAGCGATATCGTAAGCCGCTACAAACGCCTGAAAGGTTTTAATGTGCTGCATCCCATGGGTTATGATGCCTTCGGGCTTCCTGCAGAACAATATGCTATCCAAACCGGACAGCACCCGGCAAAAACCACCGCAGCCAACATTGAAACATTCCGCCGGCAGCTGGATCTGATGGGTTTTAGCTACGACTGGAGCCGCGAAGTACGCACCTGTGAGCCCGATTACTATCAATGGACCCAGTGGATATTCGGACAATTCTTTAACCACTGGTATGATAAACAGGCCGAAATGGCACGTCCGGTGGCTGTACTGGAAACCCATTTCAGTATTCATGGAAGCTCCGGCATAGATGCCGCCTGCACTGAGCCAATGCAATTTACTGCAGGTGAATGGAATGTGCTGAATGCCAAAATGAAAGCAGACGTACTGAACAACTATAGGTTGGCTTTTATTGATTTTACAACCGTAAACTGGTGTCAGGAACTGGGATGTGTGCTGGCCAACGAAGAAGTGGTCAATCATCCTGAAAAAGGACCCGTGAGCGAGCGGGGCAGCTACCCTGTTGTTCGCAAAAAAATGAAGCAGTGGTCTCTGCGCATAACTGCCTATGCCGACCGTTTGCTAAAAGGGCTGGATTCGCTTGAATGGAGCGACAGCATCAAGGAAATCCAACGCAACTGGATTGGCAGAAGTGAAGGAGCAGAGATTCAGTTTATAGTGGATAGTTTACAGTCTACAGTGAATGAAACAGTTACTATCGAGGTATTTACCACCCGGCCGGATACGCTTTTCGGGGCTACATTTCTGGTACTTGCCCCGGAATACGAAGGCCTCAGCACTTTGTGCTCATCTGAGCAGAAAGAATCTGTTTTAGCATACGCAGAATCCACCAAAAACCGCAGCGAGATTGACCGAATGGCAGATACACGCAAAACAGGTGTGTTTACCGGAGCATACGCCAAACACCCGTTTAC